>CAYGKX010000080.1:8351-11634 GCA_964350225.1 uncultured Rhodospirillaceae bacterium
CAAGCTGACGGGAAAACGCGTCTTCCGAATGGCGCCCATCCACCATCACTTCGAGAAGAAGGGATGGGCGGAGCCGACCGTCGTCGTGCGGTTCTGGATCATCGCCGCGATCCTCGGGATCATCGGCCTCGCCACCCTGAAGCTGAGATAGGGGGCGCTCGACGATGATCCGCATCCCCGCTCTCTCCGGCCGGAAGGTCGCGGTCATGGGGCTCGGCGTCGCCGGGCTCGCGACCGTGCGCGCGCTGGCGGCGAGCGGGGCGGAGGTGCTGGCCTGGGACGACACACCGGGCGCGCGGGAGCGGATCGCCGCCGAAGGCGTCCGACCGACCGACCTGTCTGGCGTGGACTGGAGCGGGATCGACAGCCTGGTGCTGAGCCCCGGCATCCCACACACCTTCCCCGAGCCGCATCCGGTGGCGGCCGCCGCGCGGGCGGCAGGGGTCGAGATCGTCTGCGACGTCGATCGGCTGGGCCGCGCCCAGGGCGGCGCGACCTATGTCGGGATCACCGGCACCAACGGCAAATCGACCACAACGGCCCTGATCGGCCATATCCTCGACGCGGCCGGCCGGTCGATCGAGGTTGGCGGAAATCTCGGCCCGGCCGCCCTCGGCTTCAAGCCGCTGGGTGTCGGCGGCACCTATGTGCTGGAGCTGTCGTCCTACCAGCTCGAACGCATCTTCTCGATCGCCTTCGATGTCGCGCTGCTGCTCAACGTGAGCGCGGACCATCTCGACCGGCACGGCGGGATGGACGGCTACATCGCCGCCAAGACCCGCCTCTTCGACCTGTTCGAGGGCAGCCAGTACGCGATTGTCGGCATCGACGACGCGGCAAGCCGGCGGGTCGCCGACAAAATCGCGCAGCGGGCCGATCATTCCCTCGTCCGCATCTCCGGCGCCCATCGCGTTCCGGGCGGCGTCGGTGTCGAGAACGGGATCCTGGTCGACGACTGTTGGGACGAAAACACGCGGATCGACCTGACCGCGATCCCGACCCTGCCCGGTGCCCACAACTGGCAGAATGCCGCGGCCGCCTATGCGGCCTGCCGCGCGCTCGACCTCGCGCCGGTGTCCATCGCTCTTGCCATGCGCAGCTTCCCCGGCCTGCCCCACCGGCAGGAACGGGTCGCCACCATCGGGCGGGTCGCCTATGTCAACGACAGCAAGGCGACCAACCCCGACGCGGCGGCCCGGGCGCTGTCGAGCTACCCGCGCGTCTATCTGATCGCCGGGGGCAGGTCCAAGGGCGCGGGTTATGCGGAATTCGACGCCTTCCTCGGCCATGTCGCCCATGCCTACGCCGTCGGCGAGGCGGAAGCCGAGATCGCGGACTATTTCGACGGCAAGGCGCCGGTCAGCCGGTGCGGGACGCTCGACCGCGCGCTGGCGGAAGCTCATCTCGCGGCCCAGTCTGACACCGGCGCCGATGCACCGGTCGTCCTCCTGTCGCCGGCCTGCGCCTCCTTCGACCAGTATCCGAATTTCGCGGCGCGGGGCGACGCCTTCCGCGACCTCGTCCTGAAGCTCCCGGAAACGCGGGGGGCGGCATGAGCCTGACAACCTTCGCGCGCACCGATACGAGTGTCCTGGGCCGCTGGTGGTGGACCGTCGACCGCTGGATCCTGCTCGCGCTGTTCCTCCTCCTGGTCTACGGCGCCGTCCTGACACTCGCGGCGAGCCCGCCGGCGGCCGCCCGGATCCGGCTCGACAGCTTTCATTTCGTACGTCAGCAGCTGATCCTGCTGCCGCTCGCCATGATCGTGATGCTGGCGACCTCCCTCCTGTCGGTCAAAGGCGTGCGTCGGGTAGCGGTGATCGTCTTCGCCGTCTCCCTCGTCGTCACCGCCCTGACCCTCGTGATCGGCGCGGAGATCAAGGGCGCCCGGCGCTGGATCAACCTCGGCGGCTTCTCCCTGCAGGCGAGCGAGTTCCTCAAGCCCTGCTTCGCCATCTTCGCGGCCTGGATGTTCTCCCAGGGCCGGCTGGAGCGCGGTTTCCCCGGCGGGCTCATCGCCACCGGCGGCGGCGCCCTCGTCATCGCCCTTCTCATCAGTCAGCCGGACCTGGGCATGGCCGGCGTCGTCGCCGCCATCTGGTTCAGCCAGCTGTTCATGGCCGGCCTGCCGCTGATCTGGGTCGGCACCGCGCTCCTCGCGGCCGGCGGCGCGCTGTTCGCCGCCTACCAGGCGCTGCCCCATGTGGCACAGCGCATCAATCTCTTCCTCGACCCGTCTTCCGGCGACACCTACCAGGTCGACAAATCCATTTCCGCCTTCGTCAACGGCGGCCTGTTCGGCGTCGGCCCCGGCGAGGGCACTGTCAAAGCCCAGTTGCCGGATGCCCACAGCGACTTCATCTTCGCCGTCGCCGGCGAGGAATTCGGCCTGTTCGTCTGCCTCATCATCGTCGCGACATACGGCTTCATCGTCCTGCGCGGTTTTGGCCGGCTTCTCGAAGAGAACAACCTGTTCGTCCAGTTCGCGACTGTCGGCCTGCTCGTGTCCTTCGGTCTGCAGGCAGTCATCAACATGGCCTCGTCGCTGCACCTGATGCCCACCAAGGGCATGACCCTGCCGTTTATCTCCTACGGCGGGTCGTCGCTCTTCGCGCTCGCCTTCGGGATGGGCATGGTGATCGCGCTGACCCGCCGGCGCGCGGGGGTGCTGTCATGAGCGCGCTCGCAACCCGGACCCGGCCCATCGTGCTCGCCGCCGGCGGCACGGGCGGGCACATGTTCCCCGCCCTCGCCCTGGCGGAGGAACTGATCGCGCGCGGCCGCTCCGTCCTCCTGGCCACAGATGCACGGGGAGCGGACTACGGCAAGCGGGTGGAAGGGCTCGAGCGGCGCGTTGTCCCGTCGGCCTCGCCGTCGCGCGGCGGTCTTATCGGCAAGGGCATGTTCGCGATCACGATGGCGCGCGGCGCACTGGCCGCGAGCCGTCTCCTGCGCTCCGTCCGGGCGGCCGGCGCCGTCGGCTTTGGCGGCTACGCCTCCTTCCCCGCCTGCTTCATGGCCGCGCGCCAGGGCCGGCCCGTCGTCCTGCACGAGCAGAACGGCTATCTCGGCCTCGCCAACCGCAAGCTCGCCCGCCATGTCGCGGCCCTCGCGCTCAGCTTCCGCGATGTCGCCGGCATCCCGGAGACAGAGGCGCGTCAGGTCCTGACCGGAAACCCGGTCCGCCCCGATTTCATCGCCCTTCACGGCCGTCCCTACGACGCGCCCGTGCCCGGCGGGCCTCTCAATATCCTGATTCTCGGCGGCAGCCAGGGCGCCCGCG
>CAYGKX010000080.1:11644-12474 GCA_964350225.1 uncultured Rhodospirillaceae bacterium
TCTTCAGCGAGATCCTGCCGGCTGCGATCGAGGCCCTGCCGGAGGCGGATCGCGCCCGCCTGTCGCTGGTCCAGCAATGCCGGCCGGAGGACATCGACACGGTCCGCGAGATCTATGCCCGAACCGGCGTAACGGCGGTGCTCGAGAGCTTCTTCGACGACATTCCGGATCGCATGGCCGGCGCGCACCTGGTCATCTCGCGCGCCGGGGCCTCGACCGTCAGCGAGGTCCTCACCGCGGGGCGGCCGGCAATCCTCGTGCCCTATCCCCACGCCGCCGACGACCACCAGACCTATAACGCCCGGTCTGTCGAGGCCGCGGGCGCCGGCTGGCTGATGGCAAACGACCACTTCACGGCCGAGGCCATCACCGCCCGGCTGGGCGCGCTGCTCTCCGATCCGTCCCGGCTCGCTCCCGTCGCCGCGAAGGCGGCGGACGCCGCCCTGCCCGATGCCGCCAGACGCCTCGCCGATCTGGTCGAGGACATCATCCCGAACGAAGAGGCCCGCGCATGATCGGCAAACTGCCCATGGAGATCGGCACGATCCACTTCGTCGGCATCGGCGGTATCGGGATGAGCGGCATCGCCGAGATCCTCCACAATCTCGGCTACAAGGTTCAGGGCTCCGACATCGCCGATGGCGGCAACGTCCAGCGTCTTCGCGGGCTTGGCATCGACATCGCCGTCGGACACCGGGAGGAAAATATCGGCGACGCCGCGGTCGTCGTCATCTCCTCGGAAGCCAAACCCGACAACCCGGAAGTTCAGGCCGCACCCGCGCGACTGACCCCGGTCGTGCGCCGGGCGGAGATGCTGGGCGAGCTGATGC
>CAYGKX010000081.1:0-12441 GCA_964350225.1 uncultured Rhodospirillaceae bacterium
AGCGTCCGATACGCCGGGTGATCTTGCGGGTGAACTTGGCCATCGGGCTGTTGAAGGCCTTCAGCGCCGCGTCGCGTTCGGCGATCTGGGCGGCGGTCAGCGCCGGGGCCGGGCTTTTGGGGGAACACATAGGGGCTGTTGTGCTGCTCCTTCAACTTGTCCTCCAGGCGGATCGTGACCGTCCGATGGCCCCATCCCTTTATGTAGGGAATATCCTCAAGCGCGATGCCACGCCGGGCGGCGTAGTCCTTCGCGTAGGTCTCCGAGGCGAGGAAGACGCAGGCGGCGCCGTCGGTGATCTGCCCGCAATCCTGCTTCCGGATCATGCCCTCGACGACGGGGTTGGCGTCGTCGTCCTGGGTGAAGCTGTTCTCGAAGAACTTATACGCGCGGGTCTGGGCGTTCGGGTTGGTCCGGGCGTTGGCGAAATTGGTCTCGCCGATGGCCGACAGATGCTCGTACTTCAGGCCGTAGCGCCGGTCGTATTCCTCGCCCAGTTTGTCGAACATCCAGGGCCACATCCATTGCGCTTCCTGGCCTTCGGCGCCGATATGGGCGGCTGCGGCGAGATTGTCGGCGGCGGTTTGCGAATCCGTATGGCGCATCATCTCCACACCCAGGACGCAGGCGAGATCGTAATGGCCGGCCTTGATGTCGGCCTGCGCCGCGAGGGCGGCCAGGCTGCCTGAGGCGCAGGCGCCCTCGTGACGTGATGCCGGCAGGCCGGAGAACTCCGGATGCAGGGCGGCGAAAAAGCCGCCGAGTTGCCCCTGCCCGCAAAAGAGTTCTGCGACGAAGTTGCCGACATGAGCGACCTCGATCTCGTCCGGCTGGATGCCTGTCGCCGTCATGGCTCCGTCGACCGCCTCGCCCATCAGGGACTTCAGATCGACGCCGGCGCGCTGATAGACCTGCTTGAAGTCTGTCTGGTGGCCGCCCAACAGATAGACGCGGTTCTGGGACATCCGGTTTCCTTTCCTTCGGCTCGCGGGCGCGCCTCTACGCCGGATCGGGGGACACAGCCGGCGGCTGAACTTTCATAAATAGACCTTATCGCCGTTGCCAGATGCCTGCAACGGCAGATTCGGAGCCGCTTGCGGCGGGTCTGTCCGCCCCTTGTGCGGAAAGTCGGCGTTTTCTCCCGTCCGTCTCCCGCGTCCTCCTGCGTGCCGGACCGATAAAAGCGGGATATTCCGGTTGATCGCGGGACCATAGGGACGGAGCGGTTGCATTATTATTCACGTTGTATAATATGTTGCTTGTCGGAACCCTGCGGGTTGCGAAGCCGCGTTTCGGGCGACAGACCGGGCGGGTGGATCGGAACGGGGAGGGAGAACCGATTGGCGCAAACGACAACGCGGACACACCGCATCGAGACGTAGCGGGATTTCCCGCCGGCCGCCTCGAGGCCTCGACAAGTCCGCACGCCGCCAAGACCTGCGGTTCAGGTATAGCGACTGACAATCGAAGACAGGAGGCTCACACATGCGGAAGACGATGGCGATAGCTGCGGCTATCGGGCTCGGGACGACCGTCACGGCGGCACATGCCCAGGACCTGAAGCTGGGTTTCATTGCGACGATGAACCATCCCCTCGGCCAGGCAATGGTCAACGGATGGAAGCTCGGCCTGAAGAGCGAAGGCTGGACGAAGGACGGCGACATGTTCGGCGGCGTGAAGACCAGCGTGGTCTACGGCGACGATCAGCGAAAGGCCGATGTCGGCCGACAGGTCGCGGACCAGATGATCAAGTCCGACAAGGTCGACGTCGTCGCGGGGATGATCTGGTCGAACGTCCTGATGGCCGTCCAGCGGCCGGTGACGCGCGCCAAGCGCATTCTCATGGCGACCAATGCCGGGGCGTCTCCGATGTTCGGCAAGCGCTGCTCGCCCTATTTCATCAGCACGTCCTGGAACAACGACCAGCCGGCGGAGGCGACCGGCAAGCTCATGACCACCGACAAGGTCAAGTCGGTCTACGCGCTGGCGCCGAACTACCAGGCCGGCAAGGACCTGATCGCCGGCATGATCCGGACCCTGAAGGGCGCGAAGGTCGTCGGCCGCTCGCTCTTCAAGCTGGGGCAGAAGGATTTCCAGGCGGAGATTACCCGCATCCGCGCCGCCAACCCCGACGCCGTCTACATTTTCGCGCCGGGGCCGATGGGCATCAGCTTCTTGAAGCAGTGGGCCGCATCGGGCATGCAGGACAAGGCGAAGCTCTACACCGTCTTCGTCGTCGACTGGTTCACCCTGCCGATCATCGGCAAGCAGGCGATGGGGTCGAGCAATGTCATGTACTGGAACGCCGATCTCGACTTCCCGGCGAACAAGCAGTTCGTGAAGGACTATCTCGCTGCTTACGGCAAGATGCCGGTCCATTACGCGGCCCAGTCCTATGACGCGCCGCGTCTCCTCGCCGCCGGTCTCCGGGCGGCCAAGGGCAACTACAAGGACAAGCTGGCGTGGATGAAGGCCATGCGGTCGGTCAAGTACGAATCTGTCCGGGGCCCCTACACCTACAACATCAACGGTGCGCCCATTCAGAACTTCTATCAGCGCGAAGTCGTGATGAAGGACGGCAAGCCCTACATCGAAACCAAGGGCATCATCTACAAGGACTACAAGGATTCCTTTTGGAAGTCCTGTCCGAAGAAGGGCCAGCTGCAATAGCGACGTACCGAGGCCGACAGGAAAAGGGGCTCTGTTCCGGAGCCCCTTTTTCGTGCGCCTGTATCGGGTGTAACGCCGGCGGGGCGCGGGGCCCCGTCGGGTTCAGACTGTCAGGACGACCTTGCCTTTCGCGTGACGGCCGGTCAGGCGGTCGAAGGCGGCGGCGAAGTCTCGGAGGGCGAAGCGTTCGGTGATGTTCGACTTGAGCTGGCCGGCCGCCAGCAGGCCGAGCCAGGCGCCCACCCCGCGCTCCATCTCCGCATAGGCATAGTCGAAATGGATGTCGAGCGGCGCACCCATGACGGTCAGGTTGTTGTAGAGAAGGTAATTGGCCTTCGCCGCCGGGATCGTGCCACCGGCAAATCCGACGATCACGAGCTTGCCGGCGAAGCGCAGCACGCGCTGAGCGGCGTCGAACATCTCGCCACCGACCGTATCGATCACGACGTCGCAGCCGCGTCCCTCCGCGGCGCCGGTCGCCTCGGTGACCTGGGCCTTCAGGTGGGTTTTGAGCGCGTCGGCGTCGGCGGCATTCGTGTCGATCACGATGTCGGCGCCGTTTTCGCGCGCGAGGGCTGCCTTCTCGTCGCTGGAGACCGCGGCGAGAACCGTCGCGCCGCGCGCCTTGCAGAGCTGAACGGCGGCAAGTCCGACGCCGCCGGCGGCACCCGTCACCATGACGGTGTCGCCCGCCCGGACCCCGGCCCGGATGTCGACGGCGACCCAGGCGGTGTTGAAGACCGTGACCATCGCCGCGGCGTCGTCGAAGGCGACGTTATCCGGGAGAACGAAGCAGCGCTTCTCGGGCGCCGGCACCAGTTCGCCGAAGGCGCCCTTGAAGACCTGCGCGACGACCCGGTCGCCCGCCTTGCAACGGGTCACGCCGGGGCCGACCGCGCGCACGACGCCGGCGCAGTCGCGGCCCGGGACGAAGGGCCTGTCCGGCCGTTTCTGGTACTTGCCCTGCAGCATCAGCGCGTCGGGGAAATTGATCCCGATCGCCTTGTTCTCGATCAGGACCTCGCCCGCGCCGGGCGCCGGATCGTCGACCGTCTCGACGGTGTGGGAAGCGATGGGGCCGAACTCTTTGACGACGACTGCGCGCATGGTCTCTCTCAGGCGGCTTGGGTTTGGCGTTCCCGCAGCGCCTTCGCGGCGTCGAGGCAGGCATTGATGATCTCGTGATAGCCGGTGCAGCGGCAGATGTTGCCGCTTAGGGCGATCTTGATGTCATCCTCGGTCGGATCCGGGTTCTTCTCCAGATACTCGCTCAGCGACAGCAGGAAGCCCGGCGTGCAGAAGCCGCATTGCAGGGCGAAATTCTCATGGAAGGCCTGCTGCAGGGGGCCGAAGCTTCCGTCCGGCTCACTCAGGCCTTCGATCGTCAGGATGTCGGCGCCGTCCGCCTGAACGGCCAGGGTCAGGCAGGAGCGTTGGGCCTTGCCGTCGATGCGCACGGTGCAGGCGCCGCAGACGCCGTGCTCGCAGCCGACATGGGTACCCGTGAGGCCGAGCGTCCCGCGCAGAAAGTCGGCGAGGAGGAGACGCGGTTCGACCTCCTCCCGATGGGCGACGCCGTTGACCGTCACCGAAATCGTGACCCGGTCCGTCATGCGGTCCCTCTTGTCGCGCGGGCCCAGGCGTCGGCCAGTGCGCGTTTCGCCTGGACGCCCGCGAGGTGGCGCCGGAAGTCGGCCGAAGCGTGGAGGTCGTCGTTCGGCTCGACCGCCGACCGCACGGCCTCGATCGCAGCGTCGAGGACCCCCGCATCGAAGGTCGAGCCCGTCAGGATGTCCTCGGCGGCGGTTGCGCGCAGCGGCGTGTCGCCAACACCGAGCATCGCGATCCGGACGTCACCTGCCGTGTCGCCTTGTCGCGTCACAATGACCGCCGCGCCGGCCAGCGCGAAATCGCCATGGCGCCGGGCGACTTCGTGGAAGCCCCAGCCATGCCCGGCCGGGAGGTCCGGCAAGTGGACATGAGTGACCATTTCGTCCGCACCGAGAACGGTGGTCAGTGCACCCTCGAAAAAGTCCACGGCCGCGATCTCGCGCGTGCCGTCCGGGCCGTTCACGTCGATCCGCGCCTCGAGGAGAAGCGCCAGGGCCGGTAGCTCCGCCGCCGGATCGGCATGGCACAGGCTGCCGCCGATCGTTCCGCGATTGCGGATCGCGAGATGCGCGACATGCGACATCGCGTCGGTGACGACCGGAAAGCGGGCGGCGACTTCCGGCGAGGTTTCGAGTGTTCGATGACGGGTCAGGGCACCGATCCGAAGGCCGCCCTCCGTCGCCTCCACCCGGTCAAGGCCGGCGATACGGCTGACATCCACGAGGACCTCGGGCGCCAGAAGCCGGAAATTCAGCATCGGGACGAGGCTCTGCCCGCCGGCGATCAGTTTCGCCCCCTCGCCATGTTCGGCGAGCGCGGCGGCGGCCTCCTCGACCGTCGCCGCCCGGATGTACCTGAAGACCGGCGGCTTCAAACCAGCGTTTCCTCTCCCCTGTTGCCGGGCGCTCTTCACGGAACGCCGGGTCGCACGCAGCGAAGCTCAACCCATCGGCGGGCGGGGCGCAACCCCCATCTTCAACTGTCCATCCGCAGAATGTCTCGTGCGATAACGCTGTGGTGTAACTGTCCGGGCCTTGGACATCCGGCCCGACCGTCTGGTCAAGACAATTCGCCGCGCCGATCATTGTGCCCAAGAAGACGATTTTCGGAGGGATGCCGAGGTGAAGAAATTGCAGGTTCTCGAAGACATCTGGTATTGCGCCGCCCACTCGGCGGAGATCACGGACAAGCCGCTCGCTCGAATCATCTGCGGCATGCCGATGGTCCTGTATCGTGGCGAAAGCGGGCGCGTCGTTGCGCTGGAGGACCGCTGCCCCCACCGTCAGGCGCCCCTGTCCCTCGGCAACGTCATCGGGGACGAGATCCAGTGCGACTATCACGGCCTGATCTTCGACGGGACCGGGGCCTGCGTTCATATCCCGCGCCAGGACGCAATCTCCGCCAGCAACCGCATCCAGGCCTTCTCGGCGGTGGAACGCTGGGGCTTCATCTGGGTCTGGTGGGGCGATCAGGACAAGGCGGACCCCGCCACGATCCCCAACCTGCCCTGGACGGAGGAGGATCATCGCAGGTCGGTCTACTTCTATTGGCACGTGAACGCCAACTTCCAGCTGATGGCGGACAACCTTCTCGACGTGTCCCACGTCGACTTCCTGCACAAGAGCTCGATCGCCTCGAAGATCGCCCCCGGTGTCAAGGCGGCCGAAGCGCCGAAAGTGACCATCGAAACCCGGGTCGAGGGGAACGTGGTGCACAGCCTGCGCCAGGTGCACAACACCATGCTCGCCGGCATCGCCGCCAAGTGGCATGGCGGCGAGGGCCCGGTCACCCGCGTGTCGACGGGCCGGTGGGAGCCGCCGAATTCCTGCATCCTGAAGCTCCAGTTCGCCGAGGCCGACGGCTCGATCCGCCGGACGATCAACCTCGACCACATCATGACGCCGGAGACCGACCGGACCTGCCACTACTTCCTGGACTGGACCTGGGACTTCGAGGGAGCGGATGGCTATCCGACCCCGGAGGACGTGGACCGCGAACAGCGGGGCCTGATCGAGGTCGAAGACATCCCGATGGTCGAGGCGCAGCAGCGCAACCTGGACCTTTTCGGCGACGTCCGCGACATCCCGGTGAAGCAGGATCGGACCCTGATCGAGGTTCACCGGGTGCTGAAGCGGCTGTATGCCGAGGCAGGCCTCGGCGGCTCGTTGGAGGCGACGCGCGCGGCCGCCGAATAGGGCGCCGCCCCGAAAATCCTCAGCTTGCGGCGGCGGCTATGGCCGGCGCGGCAGCGGTATCGAGATGCGTCAGTTGCGGCGCGACCTCTTCCATGAAGCGGCGCATCGAGCGGCTGCGTTTCTCCGCCGTCGCCCAGCTTTTGCCGCAGACCGTGAGGAAGGTGCCGAAACCGCCGGATGCCTCCCAGAAGTCCGAGATCTGCGCCGCCACGTCATCCGGATCGCCAACGACATACAGGCCGCCCTCGACCAGGGCGTCGACGGCGTTCCGGTCGTTCGGCACGTCGAGGCCATAGACGCCCTTGAGCATCTTCAGGAACCCGCGCTCGGCCTGGACACTCACCTCGTAGGTCACCGCATCGCGCATCTCGTCCATCGCCTGCTGGCGGTTGTCGGCGATGTAGACGATGCGGGAGGCCGTGATGTTCGACCGCGGGTCCGCGTGCCCGGCGGCCCGTGCCGCCTCGGCATAGATGTCGCCCTTTGGCCGCAGCATCTCCGGCGGCTCCAGGAAAGCGGAGAGGAGCATATAGCCCCGCTCCCCGGCGAATTTGACCATGTTCTCGGATTCCGTCGCGATCGCCATCGGTATGTGGGGTTTCGCGAGCGGCTTGGGCAGCGCGATGGTGCCCTTCGCCTTCCAGAACTCCCCGTCCCAGTCGAACGCCTCGTCCTCCGCCCAGCATTTCAGGATGAAATCCAGGGATTCGCGCAGCCGGGCATGGCGATCGTCGTACGTCAGGCCCCGTTCCTCGCAGAAGAGAGGGCGGGGAAAGCCGGAGCCGAAACCGAAGATGAAACGCCCGTCCCCGATCAGGTGGTCGGCGACCGCGGCCTGCACGGCGACGTCGAGGGGATGATGCAGATGGATGAGCTTGACCGCCGCGCCCATCTTGATGGTCCGCGTCAACGCCGCGGCCTTCACCATCATCATCTCGGGCGCCGGGATCGTGTCGACCCGATTCACATAGGGCGGTTCTCCATGATGTTCGGAGATGAACGCGACCTCGAAGCCCAGCTCGTCGGCCAGGACGATCTCGCGGATGTCCTCCTCGTAGGTTTCCCGGGCGGTTGTGTGCGGACGAAACCCGTTGGAGAAAATGCCGAACTTCATGGGCGGATCCTTTCGCGGCGCAATGAGGCGGGAGAAGACCGCGGTCGGACGGACAATGCGGCCCCTATTGCAGTGCAGCATAGCGCACCGGGCACGATCGGGTAGCGCCCACAGGACATGACAGGGTCGCGGGTGCGACAGGGACAGGCTAGTCGTCGGTATCCCGGCGGTTGCCATCTTCCCCCGTCAGTCGGGCAACGGCCGCCTCAAGGTGGCGCAGCGGATTGATATTCTCCTCCGGCCCCGGTCCGGTCGACGGGTCCTTCCGGGCATCGGCCACCTGACGTCGCATGCGCTGCCAATCGACGCCGGCTGTCTCAAGGGCAGCTTGTCGCTGTCTGACGCTGACCAGGTTGAGGCGCATGGCCATTGCGCCCTTCCGTCCCCATGCGTCGAGCGTGCGGCGCGCCGATGCATCGAGGCCCGGGAGTTCGCGGTCGATCCATTCGAGAGCGAAGCCGTGATGGGCCGCCTCGTCGCGCATCAGCGCCCGCATGAGGTGACGGAGCGCGGGATCCAGGGTGTGGGCATGGATGTTGGCGAACGCCCCCATCGCGAACCCCTCCACTACGAGCCCGATGCCGACCACCTTGCGTTCGATGCGGGTCGTCCGAAGGATCTCCCGCAGAAATCGCCCGAAGGCGTCGCCCAACGGATAGGGCTGCCCCCAGCGCGCGTGCAGGTAGCGCGAGAAGGCCGCAACGTGGCGGGTTTCCTCGCGCGCCTGGATCGCGGCGAAGGCCTGTGCCTCCGGGTCGGCGAAGCGGTCGCAGAGCTGGGCGGCGACATGAACCGCCGCCTGTTCGCCATGCAGGATGCCGGACAGGAGCCAGCGGATGATTTCGTTGCCGACCCGCACCCTGGCGTCGTGCGGAAGCGCGCGGCCGGCCGGCGTGCGAAGTTCGGGAAACCAGTCGAGCGGCATGACCGGTTCCGTCCGCGTGTCGAATGGGGTCCTCAGATCGACGACCGCATCGTCATACGGATCCCACTGGCGCGTCTGGGCGCCGGCCACGAGACCGCTCCATCGGCCCGGACTGGCGCGATAACGGTGGACGTCGAACGGATCGCCGCCGACTTCCGGGTCCATGCGTTCCTGTGCTTCGCCGCCGCCCCTATCGCCCACGGTTGCACCTTGCCCTTGCCTTCCAAACCAATCGGCATCGTGAAAGATGGCTTAACGCCTGTGAGTCATTATTATGCGAAACGATTAAAGCCGTTGTTAATCGCTCAGGCTACTATCCGCTTTGTGTCGTCTGTCGATCGTGCCCACCCCGGGCTCGACGATCGGCGAAGGGGCTGTTCCCGATGGCAGGGAAGGAAAACGGTCGCAAGCATATCGGACTGATCGACGTCCTCTCCGGCCGCGGACCGGGGATCCAGGACGCGGACTCCGAGACCCCGGCCCGCGAGAGGACCCTGAAGCGGGAACGGAAGTTCGCGTCGATCCTGTTCGCCGACATCGGCGGATCGACCGACATTGTCCAGAACATGGATCCCGAAGAGGCCGACGAGACGCTATCGCCGGTCCTGTGGCTCATGAGGAGATCGGTCGAACGCCATGGCGGTACCCTGAGCAAGATGCAGGGTGACGGCATCGTCGCCCTTTTCGGCGCCCCCCGGGCGACCGAGCACCATGCCATCGCCGCCTGCCATGCGGCGATCGACATTCAGCGCGAGCTGCGCCGCTCGTCGCGGGCCGGTATCGGTGTGCGCATCGGCATCCATTCTGCGGAAGTGCTCGTCGAGTATTCCGCGAACCCCGATGATCCGCATTGCGACGCGGTGGGGCCGGCGATGCATCTCGCCGCACGGATGGAAAGTGCTGCCGACCCCGGCGAAATCTGTGTGACCGAAGCCTGTTACGCGCTCAGCCGCAGCTTCGTAGACGCGGCCGGCCCGACCTCCTTCATACCGAAGGGCTTCTCGGAGGCGGTGAACCTTTACAAGCTGCGCAGCCACGATGTGACACGCAGCCGCTGGCAGGCCCGGTCGGAGCTGGGCCTGAGCCCGTTTCATTCCCGCGAGGACGAGGTCGCGCGCATCGCGGACCGGCTGCGATCGCTCGAACGGGGCAAGGGGTGGGCTGTCGTGATCGACGGCCCCGCCGGTGTCGGCAAATCCCGCCTCATTCACGAAGCCTGCCTGAAGACCGCAGATGCAAGCCGGTATGTCTTCACCGTGGCCGGATCGGCCGATGGCGAGAACTGTTCCTACCTGCCGATCACTCGGGCCCTGCGTCAAACACTGGCCATCGCGGAGCAGGACCCGATGGAGCGGCAGCTGCAACGGCTGGACAGCTGGCTGGAGGCCATCGGCGGCGGTGCGGAACGCCACAGGCCGGCTTTCCTGAACCTCCTCGACCTGCCAGTCGCGTCGGATGGCTGGAATGACCTGGACCCGTCGGAGCGCCGGGCCGCCATCCATGAAGCGACCGTCGATACCCTGATCCGATTGTCTCGGAAGCGGCCCCTGGTCGCATTGCTGGAAGACGTTCACTGGTACGACTCCGAAACCAGGGCGGTCGTCGAGGGACTGTGCCAGGTTGTGGGCGAGCACCCGATCGGCCTTCTGGTAACCGAGCGGACCGGCGGCTTCATCGATCTGGAAGAACTTGCACGCACCGGACGGGTCGACCGGCTTGTGCTGGAGGCGCTGTCGGACGAGACCGCCGTCGAGCTGTGCCTCGACCTGCTCGGCAGTACCGACGAAATGCGTGCCCTGGCGGAGCGTCTCGCCGAAAAGTCGGCGGGAAACCCCCTCTTCGTCGAGGAGTTCGTCCATCACCTGATCGCGACGGGTCACCTCGTGCCCGAGGACGATGGTTATCGCCTGGACCGCCCGGCGGAGGAACTGGCCATTCCGACCAGCGTCCAGGACGTGGTTGCCGCGCGCATCGACGCCCAGAGCGCCCGCGCCAAAACCGTACTGCAGGCGGCGTCGGCCTGCGGCGACGTGGTGCCGTCCGAACTCCTGCCACCGGTATCCGACCTGGGCGAGTTCGATGTGGCCGGCGCCCTGTCCGAGTTGGTGGACGCGAAGCTGCTCGTCGAAACGCGCCTCCTGCCCACCCCCCGCTACGGCTTCGCCCATGCTCTGGTCCAGGAGGTCTGCTACGCCGGCATTCCCCGTCGCACCCGCCCCGACATGCATCGAAAGATCGCGCAGGCGATTGTCGACCGGTTCGGCACCCGCATCGAGGAGTATGCCGAGAGCCTCGCACGTCACTGCCGGCTGGGCGAGATGTGGCCGGAGACCGCGCGCTATGCGCGGGTGGCGGGACGCCGGGCGCTCGAACGCTCCGCCTATGCCGATGCCATCGCCTTCTTGTCGGAAGCCGCAGCGGCCTGTGACCTTCTGGAACGCAGTCAGGACAACCTTCAGGCCGCCGTCGACATCCAGCTGGAACTGCGCGCGCCACTCGGCGCCGCCGCACAACTGGACGCGATGGCCGCCGGACTCGCCCGGGCCGAAGAGCTCTGCGACGAACTCGGGGACGAACGGCGCCTCGCGGCCGTCAAGGTTTCGCAGGCCTTCGCGAACAACTGCCTCGGGCGGCTCGACATCGCCAAGTCCGCTGCCTGGGAGGGCATTGACCTCGCAAAGCGCCTGGAGGAACGCGCCCTCATGGTCGGCGGTATCTACCATCTCGCTCAGGCCCACCAGTGGAGCGGGGACTTCGAGAGCGTGATCGGCCTGCTGGAGCCCTGGTGCGCGGATTTCGCTTCGGGCCCCATCCGGATGCAGCGCCTGGGCACGGCGGGGACCGTGTCCGTGCTTTGGCACGGTCTGGTCGGCGCCGCGAAGGCCTATCTCGGAGAGTTTCCCGGTGCGATGACCTTCCTGAGGAGAGCGGTGCTGATCGCGACCGAGACCGAACGCCCTTACGACCTCATCATGGCCAACTGGTATCGGGGCTTCGCCGAACTTCATGCCGGCCAGGACGTTACCGGTGCGCTGGAGCGATTGGCCCGGGCCCGCGGACTGTGCGACGAGGCGGGCATTCTGTTTCTGAAGCCGGTCGTCGCGACGAGCCTCGGCTACGGCATGATGATGGTCGGGAAATGGGAGCCCGCGATCCGGTTGCTGGAGGCCGCCGCCGCCGGATCGGAACGTACCGGCCTGCGCTACGGCGTCGTCTGGGCCGCCTGCAACCTTGGGGCGGCCATCTCCGGCTCCGGCGACCGTCGGCGAGGTCGGGACGTTCTGGAACGGGCCCTTGCGGAGGCCCGCCAGCACGCATTCCGGGCGGTCGAGGTCACGGCGGTACGCTATCTCGCCCTGACAATGGCATGGGACCCCGAGACGGCGGACACGGCCGAGGAAATGCTGGTTACGGCCCTCTCCGAAGCCGAGGAAATGGGCCTGCTGCCGGAGATCGCGCACCTGTACCGGGCGCTCGCCGACGCGAAGGATCGCCGGGGCGACAGCGACAGTGCCGCCGAATTCAGGTCCGAAGCGGTCCGCCGCTATCGCGAACTGGACATGACCCTATGGATCGAACGCACGGGCGGATTAGGGTGATCGCGCTCAACCCTTCTGATGGCTGCCGTCCGCATCGCCGGCGAATCGCACGACGAGCTTGCCGACATGATCCCGCGCGGCAAGCGTGCGAAAGGCTTCCTGCGCAGCGTTGAGACCGAAGGTTCCCGCGATCGGCAAACCCAATCGACCCGTCGCAAGGTCGGCCGCGAAATCCTCGAGGAACGTGCGGACGACCGCGCCGTGTTCCTCGATCGTCCGGGTCCGGAAAGTGACGCCGATCAGGCTGACGCGCCTCAAGGCAAGAAGATCGAGGGCGATCTCGTCCGTCTTGCCGCCGAAGCGACCGACCCCGATGATCCCTCCCCC
>CAYGKX010000082.1:0-12394 GCA_964350225.1 uncultured Rhodospirillaceae bacterium
CCCTTCGCTCGTTGCGCGGTTAATGTGAGCCGCGCGGGGGCGTCCGTCCAGTAGGGCACCCGTCCGGCACGGCAGCCATGCGGTTTGGGACTATTCGGGACGGGCGCCCGAAAAGACGCGCTGGAGGAAGCGCCCCATCTCCCTGTTCGACTTCGCGCGGACCTTGTCGTCGCGGCCGATCAGATACCCGTCGCTGCCGGCACAGAGGCCGAGGATGAGCTTCCGGGTGAAGCTGTTGGTCATTGGCATCATGAGGCGCCCACCGTAGACCGAGCCGTCGCGGCCGACCGTGAAGCGGCAGGGGGCGAGGGTCCGGCCGATGCGGTAGGGGCCGCCCCAGGCGCCGTCCCATTTGTGGTAAGCGTTCGGGTAGACGACGGTGCGGACGCGGGTGCCCCCCGCCTCCAGCTCCTTCGCCACCGCCTTGCAGCGGGCGGTGTCCATGATCCCGTCCTTGCCGCCATAGAGCATGAGAAGCGGCGCGCCGGTCGTCCTGTTGTCGCGGAAGGTCGCGATGCAGGGACCGTAGAAGGCGACATGCCCGGCGAACCGCTCGCCGTTCCTGGCAAAGCGTTTGGCGACCATCTCGTAGACCGCGTAGGTCGTGACCATGCCGCCGTAACTGAAGCCGATGAGGGCGACCCGCCTGCCGTCGACCTGAGGCAGCGCGGCGAGATAGCGGAGGCCGGCATAGGCGTCGGCGAGGGCCATCGCCTCGGTGATGTTCATGATCCGGGAAATGAAACCTGCCGCCTTGTCGCGTCGGGCGCCGAAGACGTCGACGACCAGAGCAGCGACGCCCATCGCCGCGAACTGCCGGGCGTAGGTCATCTCCCGCCGGTCCGAAACGCCGGAGGCGCCATGCAGCAGGATGACCGCGGGTGCCGGCCGACGGGCGCTCGCGCCCTTCGGCAGGAACAGGCGCGCCCGGGCCCGTGTCGGCGGGTCGTCCTCCGCCCCGCGCCCGACATCGGCTATGACGAAGGGGCTGTGGCTGGGATAGGTCACGTCGCGTCCGCGGATCTCCGCGACGGCGGACCCGCCCGGCCAGGCCGACGTCAGGTCGGGCGCCTTCGTCTGGGCGGCGGCGGTGGCGCCGAGCCAGATCGTCCCAAGCGAAACGGCGGCGGCCAAGGTTAAGCGGAGGGGTGTCACGGCGCGGTTCGGTTCCCTGTCGGTGGTCCGGATCAAGAGATCAGCAACAGACTTTGGCAACAATGGGGCCCGGTCCTATTCTAGAGCACGTCCGCTCTAGGCGCTCGACGGCGGCAGGTATCCCCTCCCCGTCACCCCTCCCGGTCACCCCGTTCCGCCTACACTTCCAGCGCCGCGGCCAGCCGGCGGCGGTGCCGGATCGCGACACCCCAGACGAGGAGGACGAGGACGGCGCCGCCGGCGACGGGCCAGCGCAACCCGGTCGCGTCGCCGATGGCCCCCATCACGAGCGCGCCCAGCGCCGGCGCCGCGCCGATGACCAGGCCGTAGAGGCTCATCACCCGGCCACGATATTCGCCGGCCAGGGCATTCTGGACCAGCGTCTGCGTCCCCACCCCCGCCACGAGGGTCGTCCCGCCGGCCAGGACCAGGAAGGGCAGCGACCACCAGAAACCGGAGACGAGTGTGAAGCCGATGACCGAGGCGCCGCCCAGGGCGATGTTGAAGACGACCACGCCCGTCAGCCCGTCGATCCGCGCTCGCCAGGCCAGCCAGAAGCTGCCACAGATCGCACCGAGGCCGGCGGCCGCCGTCATCCAGGCCAGCGCCGTCGCCCCGCGCCCGAAGACCTGTCCGGCGAAGGCGGGCAGAAGTTCGGCATAGGGCCGGGTCAGGAAGGAGGTCAGGATCAGGAGGGCGAAGGCCGGGCCGATGCCGGGATGGCGCACGGCGTAGAGCAGGCCGTCGCGGATCTCCTGGACGATGTTGCCGGTGCGTCCGGCCGGCGGGGTCGTGTCGTGCAGCCGGACCCGGAACAGGGTGTAGAGGAAGACGACATAGGTCGCGGCGTTGAAGGCGAAGGCGGCCGCGACGTCCCACCAGGCGATGATGAGCCCGGCGAGCGCCGGCCCGACGAAGCGGGCGAGATTGAAGGTCATCGCCGCGAGCCCGGTGGCCGGCGCCAGATTCTCCCGCGCGACCAGCTTGTAGGTCAGGGTCAGCCGCACCGGATGGTGGGAGGCGATGATGATGCCGAGGGTCAGGCTGAGGGCGAATAGGAGCCAGACCGTCATCGCCCCGGAGGCGACCAGCACCGCCAGCGCCACGGCCTGGAGGAGCGCCAGGGTCTGCGTGATGCGCGCCATCTTGAGCGGCGGGACCCGGTCGACGAGCGCGCCCGCGATCGGTCCGAAGACCGCCGTCGGAAACAGGTCGGCGAAGGCGATGGCGCCAACCCAGCCGGCCGAGCGCGTCAGTTCCCAGGCCAGCCAGCCGACCGCCACCCGATGCACCCAGGTGCCGATCAGCGAAACGAAATGACCGATGATGTAGGTGCGGAAGGAGGCGTGCCCGAGGGCACGACCGATCCCGCCGAAGCCGGAAAGAGCCATGTACCGAAATGTCCGAACGTAAGGCGGGCGCAGTCTATCCCAAGCCGGCGCCCGGTACAGCGCCACGGCGCGATCTCCGGTACAGCGCCGCGGCGCGGTCTCAGGCCGATTGGCGCGCGTGGCGATAGATGTCCGGCATGCAGAACTTCCGGCGGTAGGCGCTGGGCGTGATCCCCGTCATCCGCTTGAAGAGCCGGCGGAAGAAGGCCGGGTCCTCATAGCCCACCGCCCAGGAAATCTCGTCGACCGGCTCCTCGCCGTCCTCGAGCCGCCGCTTCGCCTCCTCGATGCGGAGATTCTGGACATAGGCGATGGGCGTATGGCCAGTCGCCTTGGCGAAGCGGCGCTGGAAGGTGCGGTCGGCGAGGCCGGAACTCGCGGCCGCCCGCTCCACCGCGCCCGGCTCCCGAAAACTGTCCGCCAGGACCTCCTGCGCCCGTCGCACGGCGGCATCGCCATGCATCTTCTGTTCCTGGAACCGCATGTAGGCGGCCTGGCCGTCGGCGTGCCACTGGAGGAGAAAGAACTTGGCGACAGCCTGGGCCGCGCCGGGGCCGAGTTCACGGGTCAGGACATACAGGACCAGGTCGTTCCAGGCGCCGGAAGCACCCGACATCATCAGCCGGCCTTCCGGTCCCGTGGCGACGAGCACCTGGTCGATCCTGAGGTCGACGGCAGGGAAAAGATCGGCGAAGAGCCGTTCCGCCAGCCAATGGACGGTCGCCTCCCGGCCGGCCAGGAGGCCCGTCTCGGCCAGTAGAAGCGCGCCCGTGCAGGCGGCGCATACGCGGGATCCGTCGGCATAACGGGTGCGTATCCAGTCGACCAGACGCGGATGACGCCCGACCTGCCATCCGCCCCTGTCGAGGTCGAGCGACGGGATATAGACGATATCGGAGCTGGCGACGTCGTCGATGGACTTGCAGGCGACGATGGGTATCCCGCTCGCCGTCATTACCTCGCCGGCCGTCTCGCCCACAAGCTGAACGTCGAACACGTCCTGCCGGGCGATCCGGTTGTAGAAGGAGAAGACGTCGTAGGGGCCGGTCAGGGACGACGCGAGCACCTCTGGGATGACGACAAGGCTGACTTGGATCATCGGAAGCCCCGGAATTCACGTCTCGGATGACAGATTCGAACCGGTTCTGCGGATTCTGCCTCTTACAGACGGGGGACACAACCGGGATAGTGTCCGGGAGGCGTGGGGAGGAAACCATGCGCTGCAGAGAACGGCGCGCAACCACCCTCATGAAAAGGATATCATCCATGACAACCGATACCGCCTCGGGCGCCGACGCGCCCGCCATCGACGAATCCCGCCTGGAGAATTTCGTGCATCAGGTCTTTGGCGAATTGTCCGCGTCATACGGGATCCTGATGATGAGCCTCGGACACCGCCTCGGCCTCTATACCGCGATGGCCGGCGCGGGGCCGGTGACCTCGTCCCAGCTTGCCGAGAAGGCCGGCTGCGCCGAACGCTATGTCCGGGAATGGCTGAACAGCCAGGCCGCCGGCGGCTACATCGACTACGATGCGGAGACCGGCACCTATTCGATGCCGGTCGAGCACGCGATCGTCCTGGCCGACCCGGAAAGCCCCGTCCATCTTCCGCCCGCAAGCGAGGTTGTCGCCTCCATGTGGTTCGACCAGGACAAGGCGGTCGACTCTTTCCGAACCGGCGCCGGCGTTTCCTGGGGCGATCACCACGAGCGGCTCTATTGCGGGGTCGCCGCCTTCTTCCGCACCGGATACAAGGCCAATATCGTGCCAAACTGGCTGCCGGCGCTCGACGGCGTGGTCGGGAAGCTGCAGGCCGGCGCGAATGTGGCCGACGTCGGTTGCGGCCACGGCCATTCCACGATCCTGATGGCCCAGGCCTTCCCGAACAGCGCCTTCGTCGGTTACGACGTCCATCCCGGCTCGATCGAGGACGCGCGCCGCAACGCCGAGGCCGAAGGCGTCGGCGACCGGGTCAGCTTCGAGATCGCACGGGCCAAGGACCTGCCGGCCGACCGCTTCGATCTCGTCTGCTTCTTCGACTGCCTGCACGATCTGGGGGACCCCGTCGGCGCCGCCCGGCACGCCTTCCAGGCGCTGAAGGACGACGGCACGGTCATGCTGGTCGAACCTTTCGCCGGCGACACGGTCGAGGACAACCTGAACCCGATCGGGCGGCTTTATTACGCCGCCTCGACCACCCTCTGCTGCGCCCATTCCCTGTCGGAAGAGGTCGGCCTCGCCCTCGGCGCCCAGGCCGGTGAAGCCCGGCTCGCCGACGTTTTCCGCGAAGCTGGCTTCGGCAGCTTCCGGCGGGCGACCGAAACGCCTTTCAACCTCGTCCTTGAGGCCAAGAAGGGTGGTGAGGCCTTCCGGACCGCCGCCTGACGCTGCGCCCCGTTTGCCGCACGGACCGCGTCCCCCCGCTCCCCGGCGGGGGGACGTTTCGTGTGAAGCCCCCGCATCCAATCCGCCCGACCCGTGGGTAACTGGATGGAGTGACGGGGGGATTGCCGGTTTCGGCCCCTTCCGAATGCCCAGAGGAAAGGTGCCATGACCGAGAAGATACATGTGATCGCCTGCGCCGCCGGTTCGGAATCGGAGGCCCTGCGCCTGGCGCCGGCCGTGACCGCATTGCGGGCGCAACCGGACCGCTTCGCCGTCCGCCTCTTTACCGGGGGCGACCCCGGTGCCGAGCGGACCCTGAGGGACCTCTTCACCCTGCCCGGCAACCGGCGAACCCGCGTCCGGCGCGTCGCCTCCCTCGCGGAGTTGCTCGGCGATCCAGATGAAAGGCGGCCGGATGAAAGGCGGCCGGGTAACTGCCCCCCGGACCTGCTGCTTCTGCAGTCGACGGCGAAACACGCTCCGGATCTGCACGCCGCGGCAGGTGCGCGCGGCATTGCCCGCGCCCTCGTCGATCATGATACCGGTGGGGCGGACCGCCCGGCGAACGACGCTGAACTGCGTTTCGCCGCGACGGCAACTGTCCGGGAAACCTTGCTCGACCGGGGGGCCGATCCGGCCAGCATCGCGATCACCGGGGACACCCTTGTGGACGCCGCGCGATGGACCATGGCAAAGGTCGCGCACGGCGCCTATGCCCCGCCCATCGCACCGCGCGATTTCCGTCAGCGCCTCGTCGTCGCCGCGCTGACACCGGCCGCCGCGGCGCGGTCGCGTGACACGTTGGACGCGCTTCTGGTGCGCCATCCCGACATACTTCTGATCCAGGTGACGTCGGGTGAGACAGGCCCGGCGCCTTTGGTCGTTGCGCATGACCGGTGCCACCCGGTGACCGTAAACGGCTTCGGCGAACTCGTCGGCCTGCTGGCCCGGGCCCAGTTGGCGATCACCGACGTTGAAACGGTCGAGGCACTCGCGCCGTGCCTGCGGCTGCCGACCCTCGTTCTGGACGATACATCGCGCTGCGCCGGCGTCCCGGGCGATCGCCGCATCCGACCGGTCGGCACGATGCCGACCGCGCTTCTGGCGGTGGCGACGACGCTCCTGGGCGACCGGGAAGCATTGGCCAGTCTTCGGCCCGGCCCGATCCTGACCGGCGACGGCCATGCCGGCGTCCGTATCGCGCTCGCCATCGCCCGTTTCCTGCGCGACGACAGCCCCCCGCTGCTTCCGGAGGAGCAGTTCGATCCCTTCCGGTACCGGATCAGCGGCTCTTCCGCGTTGTTTCGGCGCGCCCGCCGGGTCTTCCCCCTCGACGGGGTCACCGCGCTCATGGTGCCGCGCGCGCCCGCCTTTGCGGAGCCGGGCGCGGCTCGGGCGCAGACGGTCGCCGATCTTGCGGAACTGGCCAAGCTGACCGGTCTCGGCCACGCGGCGTGAGGAATCCCACATCCGGCCGCATCCGGCACGATCGTCGCCGGGTAATTGCTCGCGACCGGAGAAACCCGCACCCCCGCGGCGCCAACTCCAGAACCCCAGACTTCAGGAGGCCATCGTGACCGAGACGCTAACGCTCAAGGCCCGCCCTACCGACCCCCAGATCGCCGGCACCCAGACCACCGGCACCCGCGAACCCGGCGCGCGCCGTATCGTCCTGACCCTTGCCAGCGACGGCGCGGGAGGCGCCGACCGGGTTGCGTTGTTCGCAACCCTGCGCCGCCTCCTGGACCGGAACGCGGACGCCTGCCTCTTCGTCATTTCGTCCCCGGAGGTTCGGGCGACCGCCGCCGCGGAGGCGCTTCTCCGCCGGCATCCTCGCGTGCATGTCCTCGCGGCCGGGGCGCGTGCGGGCTTCCCCCACCTGTTCGCTCAGTGCCATCTGCTGATCACCGAACGGGCGGAAGATGCGGAAATGGCAGCCGCGCTGAACGTCCCGACCCTCTTGCTCGACGACGCCGAGGAAAGCGGCCGGCCCGCCCGGACAGGCAGCGTGCAGCGGATCGGCCGGAACAGCGAGCGGCTGCTTGCCGCGGGCAATGCCGTGCTGGCCAGGGAAACCGGCACCGGCGCCTTCGGGCAGGGCAACGCGCCCCGGTTCCTGGTGGCTATTCGCCCCTCCGCCCGCCGAACGGCGGGAACCGCCCGCGCGAATGGGTAGCCGATACCCTCTAGCCGCGCGCCGGAAGGACGAGCTGGGATTGGGTAACGAGTGCCGCGAGCCGGCCGTCGCCCCGGCTGATCCGGGTTTGCCAGACCATGGTCGTTCGTCCCTTGTGAACCGGCGTGCACTCGCCCAGGGCGACATCGCCTTCGGAAATACCGGCCAGGAAGTTCGTCTTGCTTTCGATCGTGGTGGTCGACGCGCCCTTCGGCAGGTTGATGAAGGTCGCGACGGCTCCGATCGTGTCGGCGAAGGCCATCATCGCCCCGCCGTGGAGGATGTTCGGGATCGTGCAGAGATCCGCCCGCACCGGCAGCCGAGCCACGACCCGGTCGGGCTCCGCCTCCACAAGTTCCAGCCCCATCAGGGCGGCAAAGGGCAGGTTCGGGATGTCTTCGAGGACGATGTCCATCGGCGCGCTCCTCCAGGGGGCGGGTTCTGCTTCAGCTTGCCGCGCCGCGCCAGTGACGACAAGCAAAGCCGCGACCGTTAATGCTGCACCGCCGTTGCGCAACTGCGGCAAGTGGATAGAATAAAGGCCGTTTCCCCTTGACGCGTCGCGAATTCTTAACGCCCCGCCAGCATACTCTGCGGCAGTCTTCCGCCACTGACGGTACCGGCGCCGACCCCGTATCCTGCCTCGCCCCCAATCAGCCGCGCGACCCGAGCATCCCATGGCCCGCAAGACCAAGCCTTCGACCATCAACCTTCGCCCGGGGGAGAAGCCGGTCCTCGTCTTTCAGGGGGGCGGCGCGCTCGGGTCCTATCAGGCCGGGGTCTTCCAGGCCCTAGATGCGGGCGGGATCGAACCTCAGTGGATCGCCGGCATTTCCATCGGCGCGATCAACGCCGCCCTGATTGCCGGCAACCGGCCCGAGGACCGGGTTCAACGGCTGCGTGCTTTCTGGGAGAATATCTCCTCCTGGCTGCCGGCGACGCCGCTGCCGGAGAACGAATGGGCCCGGATGATGGCCAACCGGTTGAGCGCGGGCTCGGTGATCATGACCGGGGTGCCGGGCTTTTTCGCCCCGCGTGTCCCGCCGGCCCTCTGGAACCCGCCGGGAACGACCCAGGCGATCAGCTACTACGACACCAGCCCGCTGAAGAAGACGCTGCTGGAACTGGTCGACTTCGACCTGCTCAACGACGATCACGGGATCCGGCTGAGCCTCGGTGCCGTCGATGTCGAAACCGGAAATTTCGCCTACTTCGACAGCGCGAAGGAGCGGATCGAACCGGAGCACATCATGGCAAGCGGCGCGCTGCCGCCCGGATTTCCTCCGGTCGAGATCGGCGGCCGGCTCTACTGGGACGGCGGCCTGGTCTCGAACACGCCGCTGCAATATGTCCTCGACGACTATCCCCGTACCGACATGTGCATCTTTCAGGTCGATCTCTTCAGTGCCCGGGGACCGCGACCGGAGACGATGCTGGACGTCGCCGAGCGGGAGAAGGATATCCGTTATTCCAGCCGGACGCGTCTCAACACGGACTCCTTCCTGCGCTTCCAGGAGATGCGCCGCTGCGCCCACCGGCTGCTCGACAAGCTGCCGCCCGAACTGGCCGACGACCCCGATGTCAGGCGGCTGCAGGAACTGCGCTGCGACGCGGCGATCACGGTCGTTCATCTGATCAACAAGCGGACCGCCTATCAGTCCCAGTCCAAGGACTACGAGTTTTCGCGGCGGACGATGGTGGAGCACTGGGCGGCCGGCGAAGCCGACGTCGCCCATACCTTCTTTCACAAGGAATGGTTCGAGCGCGACAAGCCGAGTATCGGGGTCCAGGTATTCGACCTGTCGGGGCCGGGCCACGAGCACCACTGACGCGACCGTCACCGACACGACAACCGCCGACCCGATGGGGCGGCGAGAGGGGAGATCCGCGATGAAGATCGAGGACATCAAGGCCAACGCCTACGCCATGCCGCTGACCAGTCCGGCCTATCCCCGCGGCCCCTACCGCTTTGTCGACCGGGAATATTTCATCATCACCTACCGGACCGACCCGGCGGTGCTGGAGGAGATCGTGCCGGAGCCGCTGAAGGTTGCGGAGCCGCTGGTCAAGTACGAGTTCATCCGGATGCCGGATTCGACCGGCTTCGGCAGCTACACCGAAACGGGCCAGGTGATCCCGGTGACCTATGAGGGGGTCGCCGGCGGCTATACCCACGCCATGTATCTCGACGACGGGCCACCCATCTTCGGCGGGCGGGAACTGTGGGGCTTTCCCAAGAAATATGCCCAGCCGACCCTGTCCGTCGTGAAGGACATCCTGATCGGCACGCTCGACTACGGACCGATCCGTGTCGCGACGGGCACGATGGGCTACAAGCACCGGCCGCTCGACAACGACGCCGTGCTCGCCTCCCTCGGTGCGCCGAACTTCCTGCTCAAGATCATCCCCCATGTCGACGGCACGACACGGGTCTGCGAGCTGGTTCGCTATTTCCTCGAGGACGTGACCCTCCAGGGCGCCTGGACCGGGCCTGCGGCGCTGGAGCTCTGCCACCACGCGCTCGCTCCGGTCGCCCGGCTGCCGGTGCTGGAGGTCGTCTCCGCCACCCATCTCAAGGCCGACCTGACCCTCGGCCTCGGCGAGGTCGTTTACGACTATCTGGCCTGACATCCTTTCAGCGTCTGGGCGTCCGCATGCCAAGCGCCGCCCGGCGCGACAATCGACATCAAACCATGGGACCGAAAACATGAAACTCGACGGGAAAGTCGCCCTGATCACCGGGGCCGCCAGCGGCATCGGCCACGGCATCGCCAAGCGCTATGTCGAGGCGGGGGGCCGGGTCGCGATCGCCGACATCAACAAGGATGCCGCCGACAAGGCCGCCGCCGATCTCGGCCCCGACGCGATCGGTGTCCTGATGGACGTCACGAACGAAGACCAGGTGAATGCCGGTGTCCAGGCGGTCGTCGACCAGTTCGGGCAGCTCGACGTCCTGGTGTCCAACGCCGGTATCCAGATCGTTCATCCGGTCGAGGATTATCCCTTCGACGAGTGGAAGAAGATGCTGGCCATCCATCTGGACGGCGCCTTCCTGACGACAAAGGCCTGCCTGCCGCACATGTATGCCGCCGGATCCGGGTCGATCATCTACATGGGCTCGGTCCACTCCAAGGAGGCCTCGCCGCTGAAATGCGCCTATGTGACGGCGAAGCACGGGCTGGAAGGTCTGTGCCGCGTGGTCGCGAAGGAAGGCGGGCCGAAAGGTGTCCGCGCCAACCTGATCTGCCCCGGTTTCGTGCGGACACCCCTGGTCGACAAGCAGATCCCCGAGCAGGCCCGCGACCTCGGCATCTCCGAGAAGGAGGTCGTCGAGCAGATGATGCTGGGCGGAACGGTCGACAAGGAATTCACGACCATCGAGGACGTCGCCGAACTTGCGCTCTTCCTCGGCGGGTTCGCAACCAACGCCCTGACGGGCCAGTCGGTCGTTGTCAGCCACGGCTGGTTCATGAACTGAAGGCTGGTTCATGAACTGACGGGGCGGCGGCTTCTCCGGAAGCCCCGCCTAATCCGGCAGATACCCGCGTACCAGCCGGGCGCCTGCGACCATCGCCTGCATCTTCTCGCGGGCGACCTGCCGCGACAGCGCCGAGAAGCCGCAGTCCGCGGTCACCGACAGCCGTGCCGCCGGCATGTGCTTGAGGCACTGGTCGAGGCGCCGGGCGACGTCGTCCGCGCTCTCGACGTACCAGTTCTTCACGTCGACCACGCCGGCAGCGATGTCGAACCGTTCCGCGAGACCGGCGAGAAGGGCGATCTCGGACATCTCCCGGTTGGCGAACTCCAGGACAAGCTGGTCGCAGGCCAGCGCCTCGACCGCCGGCATCAGGCGATCCATTCGCCTGTCGGCCATCGGACGCCCGGCATTGTTGCCGAAACAGACATGGACGGCCGTCCGGACGTCCACCCCGTCGAGGCAGCGGTTGATGGCGGTGGCTGCATCCTCCGCCGACAGCCCCTCAGGCAGGTGCGGCAGGCCCGGTTCGTCGAGCTGGATATAGTCGGCGCCGGCCGCCGCGAGCGCTGCCACCTCCGCGCGGACGAGGACGATCAGTTCCTCCAGGACGGTTGCGGGGTCGCGTTCGCCGGGCCGGACGAAGCCCGCGAAAGTCAGGGGGCCCGGAAGCGCGACCTTCGTCCGCCGCCCCGGCGCGAGGCGCTCAAGCGCCCTGAAATCCCCGACGACGCCAAGTCCGTCCGGCGCCTCGACCGGCCCGACGGCGACGAAATGGGGCACCATGTCGTAGCCGTGGATGCCGATCTTGCGGCGCCCCGGCACCCTCTCGACCCCGGACAGCCCGCCCATCACGTCGAAGACGAAGCGCTGCCGACGGAGCTCGCCGTCGGTCAGGATGTCGATCCCGGCCTCGATCTGGTCCAGGAGCGCGATGCGGATCGCGTCCTCGATCAGCTCGTCGATGTCGTGGGGTCCCAGTTCCCCGGCGCGCGCCAGCTTCTGGCCGGCCAGGCACCAGCCGGGTGCGGCATAGGAGCCGACGCCCATGGTCGGCAACAGGGGAAGTTCCGGCGTCACGCTGCGTTCCCCCGCCTATTCCGCGGCGGCGCGGGCGGGCGCGGGATCGCTTTCGGCCGTCGGGAGCGGCGCCTCCAGTGCGCGGTCGAGCGCCCCGCCCTCGGGGTCGGCCAGCGCCGCCGCCCGGGCCGCTTCGATGGCCTCGACGGCCGCGGCCGGCGCGATCGATCCGGACACCGCCGGCAGGGCCAGCCGCTCGACGATGCGGCGATAGTTGGCCGTGCCCCGGACATGGGTGTCGCCATAGCCCTTGATGAGCCGGGCGAGATCCGCGACTTCCAGCGCGAGCACGCGGTCGATCCCGGCCGCCTGGCCGACGAGGCCCAGCCATTCGGCGATCGCTGCCTGTTCCTGACCGAAGCGCCAGGTGCGGCGACGCCAGCCACGCAGGCGGGCGAGGAAGCGCAAGCGCACCTGCCCCCAGATGCTGGTGCTGTTGACGTGCATCGCCATGTGCCAGGCCTTCAGGCGCGGCTTGCGCTCGGCCCGCTTCAGGAGGCGCCGGGCCATCCAGGGCGGCAGGATGTCGGCGATTTCCTGGACGCCGGGCTTGAAGAATTCCGTCACCGTCACCGGCTCGCCCGGCGCCGCGCCCGTCTCTGCCCGGATACGGGCCAGCCGTTCCGGTCGGATCTTGGCCTGGGCGACACGGATGATGTCCTCGAAGGACATGCGGACGGCGAGGTGGCGGGCGACCGCCTCCAGGACCTCCGCGTCGCCGTCGGTAAAGGG
>CAYGKX010000083.1:0-1658 GCA_964350225.1 uncultured Rhodospirillaceae bacterium
AATACACCTACCCTGGTCAGAAAGTCCTCGGCGAGATGGATGAGGCCCGCCTCTCGAAGCTGCAGGATTTCTACTTCGAGTCCGGATTCATCAAGGCGAAATCCGACGTGAAAGACCTCTACACCAACCAGTTCGTCGAATAGACATCGGCACCGTCCGGGAGATCGCAGGATGAGCGCACCAGTCTCCACCGCCGCATCCGACGACCGCGTTTCCAAGGGAGCGCCGGTAGCCGGCTGGTTGCGCCGCCTGGCGAGCCGGGAAGTGGGCCTGAGCCTGATGGTTCTGGTCGTCTTCCTGGCCGCGTGGGAATGGCTGCCGGCGATCTTCGAGTGGCCCGACTACATCACTCCGCCGCTCAGCCGCGTGGTCGACGAGTTCATCCGCGCCTTCGGGCCGGAGCGGCTGGCCTACCACACCTGGATCACCGCCTTCGAGGTCGTCGTCGGGTTCCTTCTGGGTGCGGTCCTCGGGATGATGATCGGCTTCGTGCTCGGCACCTCGCCGACCACCGAGGTCATCTTCTCCCCCTATATCCTGGCGCTGCAGATCGCCCCGAAGGTGGCCTTCGCACCGCTGTTCGTGATGTGGTTCGGCTTCACCCTGTCGCCGCGCATCCTGGTCGCCGTCCTGATCGTCTTCTTCCCGATCATGGTCAACGTGCTTTCGGCGATGCGGTCGGTCGACCCGGCCATGATCAACCTTGCCCGGTCCTTCAAGGCGACCCGCATTCAGATCTTCCGCAAGATCGAGTTTCCCGCGGCCCTGCCCTCGCTCTTCGCCGGCCTGCGCATCGGTTCGACCCTCGCGGTCATCGGCGTCGTGGTCGGCGAGTTCGCCGGCGGCAACCAGGGTGTCGGCGTTGTGCTGAACACCGCCGCAGGCGCCGGCAACACGCCGCTGGTCTTCGGATGCATCCTGCTTCTGACCCTGATCGGCATCCTCGCCTACGTCGCCGTCGTGGCGCTGGAGGGCAGGGTCCTTCACTACATGCCCAAGCGCGAGCCCGGGCATGTCGGCAACGAGTAGTCCCTCGCACGGGAGGAAAAGATGAACGTCCAGACTCCGCCGGCCCAGAGCGCCGACGCCCAGAGCACCGAGGCCGAGAGCCTCGAGGACCTGATGAACACGCGGATCGCCCGCTACGAGACGCGGACCTACGACTGGGACGCCCTGAAGTTCCAGGCCGACTTCGACCCGAAATACCGCCGCGCCCAGATGCGCTACATGGGCACCGGCGGCACGGGCGTGAAGAGCGACAACAACACCGTGCCGTCCGAGCATTTCACTTTCTCGACCATGGTGCTGCCGCCGGGGTGCGAAGGGCCGATGCACGTCCATCACGACGTGGAAGAGGTCTTTTTCATGCTGCGCGGCAAGGTGCACCTCTATTTCGAGCACGAGGGCGAGACGTGGGATGCGGTCCTCGGCGAGCGCGACCTGGTTTCGGTGCCCGCGGGCATCTATCGCGGCCTGATCAACGAGTGGGACGAGGAAGCGCTGATGTGCGTCATGCTGGGCGCATCGAAGCCGCAGATTCCGACGTATCCGGCCAATCATCCGCTGGCCAAGATCAAGCGTCAGAAATAGTCCCCGATCGTCCTTTCCCAGCAACGGGAGCGCTACGATGAAACCCCGCGATGCCGCAGATGCGCAAC
>CAYGKX010000083.1:1767-12365 GCA_964350225.1 uncultured Rhodospirillaceae bacterium
CCGAACCAGTGGTACGCCCTTTACCCCTCGAACTGGGTGACCGACAAGCCCGTCGGGATCACCCGCCTTGGCAAACGCCTGGTCCTGTGGCGCGACGGCGACGGGCAGATCCATGTCCAGTACGATCGTTGCCCGCACCGGGGTGCCAGGCTGTCCCAGGGCGCCGTGATCGACGGGCTGGTGACCTGCCCCTATCACGGCATCCAGATCGAGGGCGACGGAACGATCGCCCGGGTGCCGGCCCTCCCCGGCTGCCCGCTGGAAGGCATGAAGGGGGTCGAGGTCTTCCCCGCCTTCGAGACGCGCAACTGCATCTTCGCCTATTTCGGCAGCGAGGCGCAGCCGGAACCCATCGACTTCGACGTGCCCTTCGAGTTCGATTCTCCGGACTGGGGCGGCATGCTGTGCACCGCCACATGGCAGGGCAATTACCTGCTTGCCTTCGACAATCTCGTCGACCCGATGCACGGCGTCTATCTGCATGCCGAGAGCTACACCTTGGCGTATGGCGCCAAGGAGGACCAGATGGTCCTCGAGAAGATGGACGACGGCTTCAACATCAGCCGGAAGAACCAGAAGGGCGTCAATTTCGACTGGACCGAGTATCACCATACCGGTGCCGACTGGGTCCGCCTCGACATCCCTTATCCGCCGAGTGCCGGACCGGGCGGCCCCTTCCGCATTATCGGCTTCGTGACCCCCATCGACCGGGAGTCCTGTCAGGTCTTCTTCTGGCGGATGCGGGAGGTGTCCGGCTGGCAGCACGACCTGTGGAAGTTCATGTACAAGAACCGGCTGGAGGAACGGCACTGGAACGTGCTGGAGCAGGACCGGGTCGCGATCGAGCAGATGGAAGTGCCGGAGAGCGAGATGTTGTATCAGCATGACATCGGCGTGACCCAATTGCGCCGCATCCTGCGCAAGCGCGCGCGGGACATCGTCAAGACGGCGCCGGCCGAAGCGGGCGTCGAGGCGGCGGCCGAGTAGGCGGCCGTCTTCGACCCAACGGATAGAACAGCCATGACCGCCTCCCTCCCTTTGCTGGCCGGCAAGGTCATTGTCGTCACCGGCGCCGGCCGGGGACTGGGCCGCGCCTTCGCGGAAGGCGCGGCGGCCGCCGGAGCGGAGGCCGTGGTCGTGGCCGAAATCAACCGGGACTGGGGCGAAGCCGCCGCGGCGGCGATCGCGGAGACCGGGGTCGAGGCCTCCTTCGTGCCCGTCGACCTGGGCGAACCGGACCAGGTGACGGCGATGGCCGAGGAGATCGGACGCCGCCATGGACGGATCGACGGCCTGGTCAACAACGGCGCGATCGCAACCGGCATCGGCGGAAAGACCTACGAAGAGATCGACATCGAAACCTGGGACCGGGTGATGCGGGTGAATGTCCGCGGTACCTGGCTTGCAACCCGCGCCTGTGCGCCCTGGCTGCGCAACGCGGGCGAAAGGGGCGCCCGGGTCGTCAACATCGCCTCCGACACGGCGCTCTGGGGGGCGCCGCGGCTGTTGCATTACGTCGCGAGCAAGGGCGCGATCATCTCCATGACCCGGTCGCTCGCGCGCGAGATGGGGCCGGACAACATCGCCGTGAACGCCATCGCGCCGGGCCTGACCCTGGTCGAGGCAACCGAATATGTCCCGCAGGAACGCCACGACCACTATGTCACCGGGCGCGCCATGCAACGCGAGCAGCAGCCCGAGGATGTGGTGGGCTCGGTCCTTTATCTCCTCTCCGACGGCGCGGCCTTCGTCACCGGACAACTGCTGCCGGTCAACGGCGGCTTCGTCTTCAATTGAGGGAGGGACGGCGATGACGATGCCAAGGCCGATGAAAGCGGATGTCCGCGGCAAGGCCGTCTCCTACTGGGAGGCCGGAACGGGGCCGGCGGTAATGCTGCTGCACGGCATCGGATCCGCCGGAGAAGCCTGGGACGGGCAGCTCGTCTATCTCGGCCAATGGTACCGGACGATCGCCTGGGACGCACCGGGCTATGGCGGCTCCGACCCCCTCGACTCCGACAGCCCCGATGTCGGCGATTATGCCGACATGCTCGCGGGCCTCATGGATGCCGTCGGCATCCCAGCCGCGCACCTGGTCGGCAACAGCCTGGGCGCGCTCATGATCGGCGGCTTCGTCCATCGCTATCCCGAGCGAGCCCTGTCGATGGTCCTGTCCGATGTCGCGGCCGGTCACGGCAGGCTGTCGGCGGACGATCGGGAAACACGGCTTCGCGCCCGGCTGCACGACCTCGACGTCCTGGGGCCGGAGGGAATGGCCCTGAAACGCGCGCCGAACCTTCTCGGCTCGGCCCGGAATCCCGAGGCGGTCGAGAAGGTCGCCTCGACCATGGCCAAGGTCGACCCGCGCGGCTACAGCCAGGCCGCGCACATGCTGTCCAACGGCGACATCTTCGCCGAACTGGAGGGCTGCACGGTCCCGGCGATGGTGCTGTGCGGCAGCGACGATCGGGTAACGCCGCCCGAGGGCAACAAGGCCGTCGCGGCCGCGCTGCCCGGATCCCGCTATGTAGAACTGCCGCGCGTCGGCCATCTGCCCTATATCGAGGCGGCGGACGCCTTCAACCGGCTCGTCGCCGATTTCCTGGCCGAACAGGCGCGGGAGCCGGCGGCATGAACGACGCGAAAGCAGCCGAGCGTTCGGGCGGTGAGAGCGGCAGGGTCGACGACCGATACATGGTGCCTGGTCTGGTTCGGGGCCTGGCGGTGCTGGAGGCCTTCACGTCCGAGAAGCCGGCGCTGACCCTCAACGAACTGGCAAAGGCCGTCGAGCTATCGCGCTCATCTGTATACAGACTTGTTTATACATTGACCGAACTTGGGTTCCTGGAACGGGAAGGTCAGAACAAGACCTACCGTCTGGGCTCCCGCGTCCTGCGCCTGGGCTTCGCCTACCTCGCGTCGCAAGAGGTGGTGGAGATCGCACGGCCGCATCTGGCCAAGCTGCGCGACACGACCAACTGCTCCGCCCATCTGGGGATCCTGGACGGCACCGACATTCTCTACGTCGCCCGCTATGCGGACCGCAAGGCGTTGACCAGCAGGGTGCAGGTGGGCGCCCGGCTGCCGGCGCACGCGACCAGCATCGGCCGGGCGATCCTTTCCCAGTTCACGGCGAGCGAGATCCGCCGCCGGTTCAAGGACACTCCGATGTCGCGCTTCAGCGACATCACCCCGACGGACGTCGAGGGGCTGATCGCCCTGCTGGCGCGCGACGCGGCACGCGGCTATGTCCTGAGCCATTCGGCCTTCGAGCCCGGAATTGCCAGCATCGCCGCCCCCATCTTCAACGAAGACGGCGCCGTCGCGGGCGCGATAAACATCACGACCCCCGAGCAGACGAGCGAGGCGGAAAGCCTGGAGACAACCATCAAGGACGCCGTCCTGGAGACGGCGGACACCATTTCCCAATGGCTCGGCCATCGCGGCCACCGCCGATCCGCCTGATCGAAGCAGAGGACCAGACATGACAACGACCAACGCCCGGATCAGCAGGCTGCGCGGCATCGCCCTGGGCGCCCCGAATGCGACGGACGCGAAGGGTTTCTACGAAGATGCCTGGGGGCTCGAAAGCGTCGCCGAGGTGCCCGGCGAGGTGCATCTGCGCGGCACGGGGCCGGAGCACCACATCCTTTCGCTCTACGACCGGGACGCGCGCGGCATCGTCTATATCAACTTCGCGGCCCAGGACACGGCGGCGCTGGAAGCGCTCTTCGACCAGGTGCAGGCGACCAACGTCACCGTTGCCAGGGGCCTTCGGGAGCTCGACACACCCGGTGGCGGGGTCGGTTTCGACATCGTCGATCCGGACAACCGTCTTCTCCGCGTCTCCGCCCAGGTCGACCGCTACCCCGACGCACCCGACGCGCCGGACCGGCCGCGCAAGATCACCCATGTCGTCCTCAACACCCCGGATCTCGAGACCCAGCTCGCCTTCTATCGGGATGTCCTCGGTTTCCGGGTCAGCGACTGGTCGGAGAACCAGATGGTCTTCATCCGCTGCAACAGCGACCATCACTCGATCTCCTTCAACCGGGCGCCCCATGCGTCGCTCAACCACATTGCCTTCGAGATGCCGTCGATCGACGCTCAGATGAAGGGCATCGGCCGCCTGAAGCGGCACCAGAAGGAGGTCGGCTGGGGCGTCGGCCGACACGGGCCGGGGAACAACGTCTTCGCCTACTTCACCGATCCCAACGACTTCGTCATCGAATACACGACCGAGGTCGAACAGATCGACGAGGCGACCCACGAGCCGCAGGTGTGGAAACGCATCCCGCACCTGATGGACCGCTGGGGCACCGCCGGCCCCCCGCCGGAAGGCTTCCGCGCCTATATGGCCGGCCAACCCGACCCAGGCTGGCGGGGAGGCGAGGCGTGATGGGCGGCGGTACGGCTGCAGGACCCTTCGACAAGCTCAGGGTGAGGGTTCGTTCTTCATCTGACGGTGCCGGCCCAAAGCGACACCCTCATGCTGAGCCTGTCGAAGCATGGGATGCCAAGCTCGATCGGGCATGGAGCCCAGGCTGCGCTATCACGGAGGCCCGCTAGATGAACCTCGGACTGGAAGGCCGGGTCGCCGTCGTCACGGGCGGCTCCTCGGGGATCGGACTTGCAACCGTCCGCCTGCTGCTCGCCGACGGTGTGAAGGTCGCCTTCTGCGGCCGGGACCAGGGACGGCTGGACAGTGCGTTCGATCCGTTGAAAGACGAGTTTGGCGACCGGGTCATGGCCATGACCTGCGACGTCCTCGACGAAGCGGATGTCGAGCGCTTCGCCAAGGCGGTGCGCGAGCGTCTCGGCCGGATCGACATCCTGATCGCCAATGCGGGTCAGGGCCTGATGCGGGCCTTCAGCGACACCGACGACGAGACCTGGCGCCACGAATTCGAGCTCAAGTTCTTCAGCCTCATCCGCCCGGTGCGTGCCTTTCAGGCCGACCTCGAGGCGTCCGACGCCGGCGCGGTTGTCGCCGTCAATTCCCTGCTCGCGCGTCAGCCGGAGCGGCACATGATCGCCACCTCCGCACTGCGCGCCGGAACGATGAATTTCCTGAAGACATTGAGCCTGGAACTCGCGCCCAAGGGGATCCGGGTCAATTCGATCCTTCTCGGGGTCATCGAGAGCGGACAGTGGGACCGGCGTTACAAAACGATGGCCGACCCCGGCGAAAGCAAGGAGGCCTGGCTGCGGCGCCTCGCGCGGGCGCGCGGCATTCCGCTGGAGCGGTTCGGCCGGCCGGAAGAGCCCGCGGCGGCGCTGGTCTTCCTCGCCTCACCCGCCGCCAGCTACATCACGGGCGCGACCCTGGAGGTCGCGGGGGGAGTGTCTCGTTTTGCCTGATACCGCTCAGACCGGCACGACCGTCGGCGACCTGATCTCCGCGTTCCTGGAAGCGAACGGCGCGACGACGGCCTTCGGCGTCATCTCCATCCACAACATGCCGATCCTCGATGCCTTCGCGCGGCGCGGGGCCGTCCGCTTCGTCCCCGCCCGGGGCGAAGCCGGAGCGCTCAACATGGCGGACGCCCATGCCCGCATTTCCGGCAAGCTGGGTGTCGGCGTGACCTCCACCGGGGTCGCCGCGGGCAACGCCGCCGGCAGCCTCCTCGAAGCGCTGACCGCCTCGACCCCGCTGATCCATCTGACCGGGCAGATCGACAGCGGCTATGTCGACCGGAACATGGGCTTCATCCACGAGGTGCCGCACCAGCCGGACATGCTGCGCGCGGTCTCCAAGGCCTTCTTCCGCATTTCGTCCGCCGACGAGGCGCTCGAGACCCTGGTCGAGGCGGCCCGGATCGCCCTGACCCCGCCCTTCGGCCCGGTCAGCCTCGAGACGCCGGTCGACATCCAGGCCGCGCCCGCGGTCCTCCCGGCCGAGATGCCCGTCGTCGCGGTCGACCCCATGCAACCGGAACCCGCCGCCCTCGACAGGGCCGCCGACATGCTCGCCGCCGCCCGGCGCCCGATGCTGTGGCTCGGCGGCGGGGCACGGAATGCGCGGGACGCGGCGCTTGAATTGGCGTCGATGGGCGTCGGCATCGTCTCCAGCGTGCACGGCCGCGGCATCCTGCCCGACAATCACCCGATGAGCTTCGGCGCCTTCAATTCCCAGCCGCCGGTCGAGGAATTCTACAAGAGCTGCGACCTCCTGCTCGTCGCCGGCTCCCGCCTGCGCGGCAATGAAACCTTCCGCTACACCCTGAAACTGCCGACCCCGATCGTCCAGATCGACATCGACCCGGCAATGGAGGGCAGGACCTACCCGGCGGACCATTTCGTCGCGGGCGACGCGACCCTTGCGCTCGAAGGCATCGCCGAACGCGTCCGCGGCCGGCTGGATCCGGATCCCAGGCTGATCGACGACCTGCGGGCGGCCCGCGCCGCGACGGTCGAGCTGGGCGAGACCAACGTCGCGCCCTACCGGCCGTTGATCGAAGGCCTTCTGCGCCACTTCCCCTTCGAAACGGTGTGGGTGCGCGACCTGACCCTGTCGAACAGCATCTGGGGCAACCGCATCCCCGCGATGAACCTGCCCCGGCAGAGTGTTCACCCCCTGGGCGGCGCCATCGGCCAGGGCGTGCCGATGGCCGCCGGTGCGGCGCTCGCGGCGGCCGCGGAGGCCGACCCGCGCAAGACCGTGCTCCTGACAGGCGATGGCGGCCTGTTTGTCTGCGCCGGCGAACTGGCGACCCTCCGGCAGGAGAATGCGGACGTCACCATCATCCTCATGAACGACGGCGGCTACGGCGTTATCCGGAACATCCAGGCGGCCCACTACGGTTCCCGGCACCATTATGTCGACCTGCACATGCCGGATTTCGCGGCGTTCCTGGGGGCCCTCGGCATTCCGCACCGCCGTGTCGACGACACCGCCGCCTTCGGCGATGCCTTCGCGGAGATGCTGGCGGTCGAGGGTCCGTCGGTCGTCGAGGTCGACATGACCGTCATCGGGCCGTATGAGAAACGCTTCGCGGGCCCGCCGGTCCGCTGACCACAGGAACCTTCCGGACATTCCCATGACGACGCGCATCGCCCTGATCGGTTTCGGCGCCATCGGCCGTTATGTTTTCGAACACCTGCCGGATGAGGTGTCGGTGGCGGGGGTCGTGATGCGGCCGGAACGGGTGGCGGACGTCGCTGCCGAACTGCAGGACGGCCCGCCGGTCGTCAGTTCGATCGCGGATCTGGGCCCCGTCGACCTGGTCGTGGAGGTCGCCGGCCATGCGGGGCTCGCCGCCCATGGCGTCGCCGCGCTGGACGCCGGACACGACCTGCTGGTCGTAAGCGTCGGCGCACTGGCGGACAACGACCTCCGTACCCGCCTCATCGCGGCGGCCGCGGGCGGCGACGCGAAACTGAGCATCCTGCCGGGCGCCGTCGGCGGCATCGACGCCCTGTCCGCCGCCCGTGAAGGCGGGCTCGACCGCGTCGTCTACTATTCGATCAAGCCGCCAGCGGCCTGGCGCGGTACCCGGGCGGAGGAACTGGTCGACCTCGACGGCCTCGACGCGCCTGAAATCCTCTATAGCGGACCGGCCGACGAGGCGGCACGCCTCTATCCCAAGAACGCGAACGTGGCGGCGACCATCGCCCTGGCCGGCGCAGGGTTCGAGGACACCGAGGTCTATGTCATCGCCGACCCGGACGCCGGCGGCAACATCCACCGGATCGAGGCCTTCGGCGCCTTCGGCGAGATGCGCGTGGAGATGCGCGGCAAGCCGCTGCCAGACAACCCGAAGACCTCCTCGCTGACCGCATACAGCGTGCTGCGGGCGCTCAGGAACCGGGCGGAAGCGGTGGAAATCTAGAGCAGGCCCGCGCAGCCCGGCTCGATCCGGAAGGTCTGCGTAACGGCACTCAGTCGCGGCCGGCTTCCATGATCTTCTCCCCCAGAAGCCCCGGGTTCGTAAAACAGGCCTCGTGGCTCCCCGGCATCTCGACCAGACGATAGAGCCCCAGCTTCTCGGACAGGCGCGGGTGCCACGGCAGGGAGTGCGGCAGGGCCGTGTCCTGCTGGCAGTTGAGGTATGACTTGCCAACCTGGAGTTCGTGGAAGCGGGTCAGCTTCGCCGGATCCTTGAAGGTCTTGGCCGGGTGCGGGTTGAGCATGTCGTAAGCCCGCTGCGCCAGCTCCGCGTCCGCGTCGTTGATGAAGGCCTCGCGCCAGATCGGATAGGGCAGGACGACAGAGCCGTCGCCCATCTGTTTCTCCACCTCGTCGAACAGCGCGACATAGTGCGGCGGGACCATGTCGTTGAGGCACTCCCCGTTGAGCGGCACGAAGGCATTCCAGTAGACCAGCCGCCGGACCCGCTCCCCCAGCCGGTCGGTCGCGCCGGTTATGACCATCCCGCCATAGGAATGGCCCATCATCACGACGTCGGTCAGGCGATGCTCGTCGAAATAGTCCACGAGGGACTGCACGGCCTCCTCGAGCCCCGACGTCTTCGCGTCGCCGGGCCGGTTGCCGGCGAGTGTCGGCGTGTGGACCTCATGCCCCGCCGCGCGAATCGGGGCCGCCACGTCCGCCAGAAGATCGCCAGTGTGCCAGGCGCCGTGAACCAAGACATATGTCGCCATTCCAACCTCCCGTTGTGCATTCTTGCCGATGCCACGGGAGCAGCATGACCGCGCGCGGGAAGCGTATCAACCGCTAGGTCCGATGGTCGTCGGCCCCGTCCCGGAGGCCTCCTTGGCTGCGCGTTGCCGGACGAGCCATTCCCGGCCGAGGAGTGCCAGGCCGAGTACAATACCGCCGACCTTGATGAGGGGCCCCAACGACCAGTCGACCGGGACCATCAGGGCGGCGCCAGCGAAGAGGAAGCCGAACCGGTAAACGGGCTCCAGCCGGTGGAAGGCAAAGCCCACGACCGCCGCGGATATGAGCCACACCCCCGCTAGGGCGGTCGCACAGGCGATCACGATATCCGTCCAATGATCGTTCAGGAGGAGGGCCGGGTTGCCGACGAAGAGGAAGGGCACGACATAGGCGACCCAGCCGAAGCGCATCGCGGCAAACCCCGTGCGCATGGCGTTGGCGCCGGTCAGGGTTGCGGCGGCGAAGGCGGCGATGGCGATGGGCGGCGTGATCATCGACATCATCCCGAAATAGAGAACAAAAAGATGCGCCGCCATCTTGTCCACTCCGCCCGCCACGATGGAGGGCGCCACCAGGGCGGCGAGCAGGATGTAAACGGTCAAGGTCGGCATCCCCATGCCGAGCAGGATGCAGATGAAGGCCGCGACGACGAGGAGCAGGAGGACGTTGCCCTCGGCGAGTTGGGAGAGCGCGGTCGTCAGGCCGTAGCCGAGGCCCGAGAAATTCAGCATGCCGATGGCGAGACCGGCCGCCGCCGTGATCAGCACGATCTCGACACAGGCCATGCCGGTCGACCGCAACGCCTCGACCAGCTTGCCGGGACTGAGCCGCTCCCCCGCATATCCGAAGACGACTGCGCACCCGATGAGGGTGAGAGAGCCATAGAGCGCAGCCGTCTCCGGTTGCTGGCCGCCGAAGAAGAGCCCCCAGATCAGGACGCCGAAGGGCAGCGGGAAGAACCACCCGCGGCGAAGCACGCGCCAGGCCCTCTGCGTCTTGCCGCCCGCGACGGGCGCGAGCCCGGCCCGGGCCGCCTCCAGGTCGACGACGACCAGAAGCGCCACATAGTAGAGGACGGCCGGGACGAGGGCCGCGAGCGCGATGTCGGCATAGGGCCGCTCCAAGAGCTCCGCCATCACGAAGGCGGTCACCCCCATGATGGGCGGCATGAGCTGCCCGCCGGTCGAGGCGACAGCCTCGATCGCGCCGGCGTTATGCGCCGCGTAGCCCGTCCGGCGCATCAGCGGGATCGTGATGACCCCTGTCGACATGACGTTGGAGACGGCACTGCCGGAGATCGACCCGAAAAAGGCGGACGCGGTGACGGCGATCTTCGCCGCCCCGCCCCGGTATTTGCCGACCAGCGCCTGCGCCAGCTCCGTGAAGAAGGTCGATCCGCCGGAGACGAACAGGAGCTGGCCCATGAAGACAAAGGCGAAGACGATCGTGGTCCCGATCTTGAGCCCGATGCCGAGGAGCGCCTGGCTGTCGAGGGCGAGTTGGACGATGAAGGCCTTCGGCGCCACCTCCCGCCCCTCCAGGGTGCCGGGGATATGGTGGCCGACGAGCGAATAGAGCGCGAAGAGGAGGAGGGTGATGACGAGGGTATAGCCCACGGCCCGGCGCATCGCCTCCATCACCAGGATCATGATGACGGTGCTCACGACAACGGCGTCGAGCGGCTGAAAGGCGATCTCGTTCGACAGGCGCGGGTAGTCCCAGCCGACATAGGCGGGCGCGGCGAAGGACGCGAGCGCGAGCAGGATGTCGTGCCAGCGCATCGGCCCCGGCCCGCGCCCCGCCCGCCAGATGACGAAGGCCAGCGGCAGGGCCATCGCCAGCATGTAGCAGATATATTGTTCGGTATAGAGGTCGAGCCCGATGCGGCTGTAGAGGTCCGCCGCCCAGCCGAGCGCCGCCAGGGTCATGACGATGGGCACGCCGACCTCGACGACGCGCCGGACCGGGCTTTTCA
>CAYGKX010000084.1:0-12358 GCA_964350225.1 uncultured Rhodospirillaceae bacterium
GCGGAGTCCAACGACGAGGATGACCTGCTGGAAATCCCGGCCTTCCTGCGCCGACAGGCGAATTAGGACTGCCCCGAAAGTCGAAACGGGATAGTCTTCAGGGGGAGAGTAGTTGCGGCCGGGCGCGTGAGTGCCCGGCCGTAACATATTGAAACAAACGTTGATTTGTTGATGCACAGTCGAGCTGTTAAGTAACAATCTCTCAATCTGCGTGGAATTTCCTTCGAGAATTTCTGCGAAAGATTCAAGACAAAGAACGCCTCCGTTCTCGGATGTAGCACTAGACTTCGAGAATTGAGGCTGAATTCGAACCGTGCTCCGGCTGACAAGTTATCGGACGGGGGCACGGATGAGACTAACCAGGAGTTCCTGCCGGTCCGCGAACCGGTACCGAACGATCGAAGACTGCAGCGTATCCTTTTCGGTCGCATCGACCCGACGCTCCGGGGGGAGCAGAAGACGAACGACGGGTCAGGCGACGGCGAGCGGACCGCTAACGGGGGTTTTTTCAGGCGAATGGCTTCTATCTTGAGCAAGGGGAACGGCAAGCTCCATGTCCTTCCCGCGAACGAAATCGCGCGTCAGCGAACCCTCAAGGAGCGGATTTCCTGTGCGGGCATCGGCCTGCATTCCGGCGCGAAGGTCGCGCTGAGCCTTGTTCCCGCGGATCCGGATACGGGGATCGTCTTCCGGCGCACCGACCGGCCCGGCAGCGACGACATTCCGGCGCGCTGGGACAACGTGGTAGACACCCGCCTCAACACGACCCTCGGTGCGGCCGACGGCACCGTCGTCGGCACGGTCGAGCATCTGCTTTCCGCGCTGGCCGGCGCCGGCATCGACAATGCGGTCGTCGAGATCGGTGGCCCGGAGGTACCGGCGATGGATGGCAGCGCCGAGCCCTTCGTCTTCCTCATCGAATGCGCCGGCACGACCCTCCAGGACGCACCGCGCCGGATGATCGAGATCCTCAAGCCGGTCAGCGTCGGCGATCATGCCAAGAGTGCGACCCTCCAGCCGGCAAGCGGTTTTTCGGTGAGCCTGGAGATCGATTTCGAGAATCCGGTGATTGCCCGTCAGCGGTATTATTTCGACTTCGAGGACGGCTCCTACGGCCGGGAAATCGCCCGGGCGCGCACGTTCGGCTTCGAGCATGAGGTCGAGGCGATGCGCAAGATGGGTCTCGCCAAGGGCGGCTCTCTCGACAATGCCGTTGTCATCGGCGGCGACCGCGTGCTGAACCGGGACGGCCTGCGCTTCCACGATGAGTTCGTCCGCCACAAGGTGCTGGACGCCATCGGCGATCTCTATCTCGCCGGTCAGGCGATCCGCGGCCATTATCACGGTTTCAAGTCGGGCCACGCGCTGAATAACGACCTTTTGCGCGCCCTGTTCGCGGACCGGTCGGCCTGGCGTCTGGCGGCACTGTCCGACCTCGCGGAAGCGGCGGAAGACTATCCCCGCGTCGCGGCGAGCGCCTGACCCCGCCACCCCTGTCCGGCGGCCAGGCCGGCCAGCTAGCGGCGAACTTACATCGATAGCGACGGGCATAGATCGACGGTAGCCGCTGGCACGCCGTCGTGGTAATAAGCCCCTCCGCTCAGCGGTTTCTCCGATAGCCGGTTCGATCAGGGGGTTGAGCCACCATGGCGTCCGTTTCCCGCCAACCAGCGAATTCGACCATGTCCGACATCACTCATCCGGCCGTTCCGGTCCGTCCCGCCCGGCGTCGCGCGGGTCCGATCGTCCTTGCGCTCATCGCCGTCGTTCTGGCGGTGTCGGCCTGCAGCGGCCGGAACAGCAAGCCCGACACGACCTATATCGAAGGCTCCGTCGAGGAACTCTACAACCGGGGCATGGACCTCCTGCTGGCCGCGTAGTTCACGGATGCGGCAAAGTTATTTACCCAGGTCGACAGCCTGCATCCCTACTCGACCTGGGCGACGCGCGCCCAGATCATGGCCGCCTACGCCTATTACCGGGATCGGGAGTATGACACGGCGATCGCGGCGCTCGACCGGTTCATCCGCCTGCATCCGGGCTACCGGGACATTTCCTATGCCTACTACCTGCGCGGGCTCTGCCATTTTGCGCAGATCAAGGATGTAAGCCGGGATCAGGGACCGACACGGAAGGCGCTCGAAGGCTTCCAGGAAGTGTCCCGCCGCTTCCCGAATTCCAAATATGCGTCTGATGCGCGGCGCAAGATCCTGTTGCTGCGCGATCAGTTGGCCGGCCACGAGATGTTTGTCGGCCGCTACTACCAGAAGCGCGGCCAGCAGATCGCCGCGATCAACCGCTTCCGTATCGTCGTCGAGCAGTACCAGACGACGAGCCAGGTGCCCGAAGCCCTCCTGCGCCTGTCCGAGAGTTACACCGCGCTGGGTCTGACCGACGAGGCCCGGAAGGTCGCGGCCGTCCTCGGCTACAATTACCCGGCCAGCGAATGGTATGTGGACAGCTACGAGCTGGTCACCGACCGCAAGCTGGACCGCCCGAAGCAGCCGAAGAAAAAAGGCGGCTTCCTGCGGCGGGCGTGGGACTGGATTTTCTGATCGGTCCATGCTGCTCGGCCTGTCGATCCGCGACGTCGTCCTGATCGACCGTCTCGACCTCGCGTTCGACGACCATCTTTGCGTGCTGACCGGCGAGACCGGTGCCGGCAAATCGATCCTGCTCGATTCTCTCGGGCTCGCGCTCGGCGCGCGCAGCGAGGCGCGCCTTGTCCGCCAGGGCGCGGACAAGGCGAGCGTGGCCGCGGAGATCGACCCGCTCGCGGATCATCCTGCCCGCCAGCTTCTCGAGGAGCAGGGGTTCGAGGTCGACGGACCCATCGTCCTGCGCCGCGTGCTGAATGCCGACGGTCGGACCCGCGCCTTCATCAACGATCAGCCGGCGAGCGTCGGGTTGTTGCGTCAGGTCGGCGACACACTCGTAGAAGTCCAGGGCCAGTTCGAGCAGCGCGGCCTGCTCGACCCGTCCACCCACCTGGCGGTACTCGACGCCTTCGGTGGCCTGACCGCGTCCGCCGGCCGCCTTGCCCGCCGCCACGCCGCCTGGCGCGGCGCGGAACGAGAGCTGGCGCAGGCCCGGGAGGCGCTTGAACAGGCGAGGGCGGACGAGGACTATATCCGCCACGCGGTGGAGGAACTGCGCAGCCTGGCGCCGGAGGCGGACGAAGAAGAAAAGCTGCAAGCCGAGCGTCACGTCCTGATGAACCGGGAAAAATTGATCGATGCCCTCAATGCGGCGGCGGGCGAGGTGGAAGGCCCGCCGGCAGTCGAGGACGCGCTTCGCATGGCCCAGCGCCATCTGGAACGGATTGCGGACAAGTCGGGGGGCCTGTTCGACCCGGTAATCGACGCGCTGGACCGCGCCGCCGTCGAAGCGGCGGAAGCGGTCAGCCAGCTTCAGGCCATCGGACAGGAAATCGAGGGCGACAGTGCCCGCCTCCAGACCGTCGACGATCGCCTGTTCGCGTTGCGCGATCTCGCCCGCAAGCACCGCTGTCAGGTCGACGAACTGGCTGCCCTCCTGTCGCGTTTCGAGGACGATCTCGCGGCTCTCGACAGCCGGAGCACGTCGCTCGATCAACTCGAGAAGGCCGCGGCGGCGGCGCGGGAGGCCTATGAAACCGACGCCCGGGCGCTCTCGAAGAAACGGCGATCCGCGGCGAAGCGGCTGGATGCCGCCGTTGCCGGGGAATTGCCGCCCCTGAAACTCGAAAAGGCCCGCTTCGTCTCCCGCGTAGAGGCGCTGGAGGCGGACGACTGGTCGGCGGACGGGATGGACCGGGTGCAGTTCGAGGTCGCGACCAATCCCGGCGCCGCCCCCGGCCCGCTGCACAAGATCGCCTCCGGCGGCGAACTGGCCCGCTTCATGCTGGCACTGAAGGTCGTGATCGCTGCAGCCGACCCGATCCCGACCCTGGTCTTCGACGAGGTCGACGCCGGCATCGGCGGCGCGACGGCCGCCGCCGTCGGGGAACGCCTTGCCCGGCTGGGCCGCGACATGCAGGTCCTCGTCGTCACGCATTCGCCCCAGGTCGCCGCCCGGGGCGACCATCACTGGCGGGTCGAGAAAGGCGCGCACGGCAAGGCGGAGGTCGTGACCCGGGTCGAACGGCTCACCGGGTCGGAGCGGCGAGAGGAGATCGCCCGAATGCTGTCTGGGCACGACATCACCGAGGAAGCGCGCGCCGCCGCCGATGTCCTCATTGCCGGAAATGCCGCATGACCACCGACACCCGCAAGACTGCCGTCGACAAGCTGACCGAAGACCAGGCCCAGGCGGAACTCGCCGAACTGGCGCGCGAGATCGCCCATCACGACGAACGTTATTACCAGAAGGACGCGCCGGAAATCTCCGACGCCGACTACGACCGCCTGCGCCAGCGCAACGAGGCGATCGAGGCCCGATTCCCGAACCTGGTACGGGAAGACAGCCCGGCCCGGCGGGTCGGCGCGCGCCCGGCCGAGGGGTTCGCCGAGGTTACCCATAAAGTCCCGATGCTCTCGCTCGGCAACGCGTTCGAACGGGAGGATGTCGCGGAGTTCGAGGCTCGGGTCCGGCGGTTTCTCAATCTTGGCGCGGACGAGGTGGTCGAGCTCGTCGCGGAACCCAAGATCGACGGCCTGTCGGCCAGTGCCCATTACCGGGACGGTCGGTTCGTATTGGGCGCGACCCGGGGCGACGGAACGACAGGCGAGGACGTGACCCGCAATCTCGCCACCGTCGTCGACCTGCCGGAGACCCTGAAGGGCGTGGTCCCCGGCTATCTGGAGGTTCGCGGCGAAGTCTATATGCGGCGCGACGACTTCCAGGCGCTGAACGCGAGCCGGGAAGACGCGGGGCAGCCGCTCTACGCCAATCCGCGCAATTCGGCAGCCGGCTCCCTCCGCCAGCTGGATGCCACAATCACCGCCCAACGCCGCCTCCATTACTTCGCCTATGCCTGGGGCGAGATCAGCGAGGAGCCCGACGGCACCTACTGGGACTTCCTGCAGCGCCTCAAGGGTTGGGGGTTCACCGTCAATCCCAAGGCGCGGCTCTGCACATCGGTCGACGAGGCGCTCACGCTCTACGACGAGGTCGCGGCCGAGCGGGCAGAACTGCCCTACGAGATCGACGGCATCGTCTACAAGGTGAACCGGCTGGACTGGCAGCGCCGCCTGGGGTTTGTCAGCCGCGCGCCGCGCTGGGCCATCGCTCACAAGTTCCCGGCCGAGCAAGCCCAGACAATCCTGCACGAGATCACCATCCAGGTCGGCCGTACCGGCGCCCTGACACCGGTCGCCAACCTGGAACCCATTACCGTCGGCGGTGTCGTCGTCGGCCGGGCAACCCTGCATAACGAAGACGAGATCGCCCGGAAGGACATCCGCGAAGGCGACACGGTCGTCATCCAGCGGGCCGGCGACGTCATTCCCCAGGTGGTGAGCGTCGTCCTCGATCGGCGGCCCGAGGTATCAAAGCCGTTCGAATTCCCGCATGCGTGCCCGGTCTGCGGCAGCCTCGCTGTGCGGGAGGAAGGCGAAGCGGTCAGGCGCTGCACGGGCGGCCTGATCTGCCGGGCACAGCTTCTGGAACGCATCCGGCATTTCGTCTCGCGCGAGGCCTTCGACATCGAGGGGTTGGGCGCGACCCATGTCCAAGGCTTTCTTCAAGACGAGTTGATCGGAGGCCCGGCGGACATCTTCCGCCTGCACGAGAAGCGCGACATTCTGTTGGAGCGCGAAGGCTGGGGCGAGCAGTCGGTCGCGAAACTCCTCGACGCCATCGAGGCACGCCGGACCATCGGGCTCGACCGCTTCATCTACGCCCTGGGGATCCGCCAGATCGGCCAGGCGACCGCGAAACTCCTGGCGCGCCACTACGGCTCCTTCGAGACCTGGCGCGGTGCGATGGAAGCCGCCTCCACGGAACGGCGCGACAATCTCGAAGAGAAGAAAAAGCCGGAACTGGTGGGCGAACAATATGCGGCGCTCTGCGATATCGACCAGATCGGGATGAGCGTCGCTGACGACCTGACCGCCTTTTTCGCCGAGCCGCATAACGGCGCGGTCCTCGACGACCTGGCGGCGGTGCTCACCATCGAGGATGCCGCCGCCCCGACAGGCGAGGGCTCGCCGGTCGCCGGCAAGACAGTCGTCTTCACCGGTACGCTCGAAACGATGGGCCGCAGCGAGGCCAAGGCACGGGCGGAAGGGCTCGGCGCGAAGGTGTCCGGCTCCGTGTCCAAGAAGACCGACTATGTCGTCGTCGGCGCGGAGGCCGGCTCGAAGGCGAAGAAGGCGACAGAACTGGGGATTACGACATTGACCGAACAGGAATGGCTGGAACTCATCGGGGGTTAGCTTTCTCGTCACACCCCGCCCCCATAATCCGATCCATGCCCGTGCTGTCGGCCCGAAAAAGGAACACGTATGATGCGCTTCGCCACTCTTATTGCCTTCTCCGCCGCCCTGATCGCCGGGGCCGCCACCGCCGCCGCGCAGGACGCGAAGAAGATGATCCCGGCGACCGGCGTCTATAACTGCCCCGTCTCTTTGATGACGCGGTGCCGCACTGGGCGGTGCGAGACAAGCGTTCCGCGCCGGCAGATGGAAATCAGCATCAATTTTGACAAGAGCAGTGGATGCATGCGCCGTGGCGCTGGCAAGTGCCGCGACGAGCGCAGCTTCAAGCTCGCCGAGAAAGGCGACGGCTACAACTTGATCTTCGAGAAGGATGCGATGGTGTTTCGGCTGCGCGGGAACGGGGAACTGTTCGGCGGTGCTGTCGCCGGACGTGCGGCCTTCAGCTTCGTCGCCAAATGCGCGCGGGGCTGACGGCTATCCTCCCGGCCGTCACGCGCCTGCCCCATTGACGCGTTAGTTTCGTCTTACTCGGAAAAACAGGAGCAACAGGATGCGATCCTTTTCCCTCGCCGCTTTCTCTGGCGCCGCCCTCATTGCCGCCTCCACCGCCGCTCTCGCCCAGGACCAGATGTTGCCCGCCACGGGCGTCTACAACTGCCCTGTCGAAACGATGACCCGATGCATCGCCGGCAAGTGCGAGACCCGGACCCCGCCCAAGGGCATGGAGCTCAGCATCGACTTCGACAAGAATTCGGCCTGTGTCCGCCGCGGCGGTGATTGCCGCAGCCCGCGCCCCTTCACGGTTTCCGCGCGCGGCAAGAGCCATCTGCTGATCTTCGCCCAGCACGGTATGGTGTTCCGGCTGCGTCCCAACGGAAAGCTGACCGGCGCGGATCTGAGCAGCCGGGGCGCTGTGGCCGTGACGGCGACCTGCGCCCGGGGCTGACACCCCTCAGATTGTCCATGACCCGATAGTGCCAAGCGATCAGAGCGGCGCGGTCGCGGCCTCCAGCCAGGTCCGCCCCGCGCCGTCCATCTGCCCGGACAGGGTTTCCCGCACCTCGGCGTGATAGGCATTGAGCCACGCGCGTTCGTCCTCGGTCAGAATGTCGATGTCGATCAGACGCCGGTCGATGGGGGCGAGGGTCAGGGTCTCGAAGCCGAGCATCGGCCGCTCCCCGCTGTCGCCAACCGCCTCGGCTTCGGTGACGGCGACGAGATTCTCGATGCGGATGCCGTAGGCGCCCTCCTTGTAATAACCGGGCTCGTTGGACACGATCATCCCCGGCTCCAGGGCCACCGAGTTCGGCATCTTGGAAATGCGCTGCGGCCCCTCGTGAACCGAGAGATAGGCGCCGACCCCGTGGCCCGTCCCATGGTCGTAATCGAGCCCGGCCCGCCAGAGCGGCAGCCGCGCCAGGGCATCGAGCTGCGAGCCCGAGGTGCCTTTCGGAAAACGCGCGGTCGCGAGCGCGATATGCCCCTTCAGGACCAGCGTGAAATGCCGGCGCATCTCAGGGGTCGGCGCGCCGACGGCGACGGTCCGCGTCACATCCGTCGTCCCGTCGGGATACTGGGCGCCCGAATCGACCAGATAGAGGGAATTGGCCTCCAGCGCGCGATCGGTACGTTCCGTGACCCGGTAATGCACGATCGCCCCGTTCGGGCCCGCACCGGAGATCGTATCGAAACTCAGGTCCCGCATGAGGTTGCTCTCGCGCCGGAAAGCCTCCAGCCGGTCGGCCGCCTCGATCTCGGTCACCCCGCCATTGGCGGCCGCGCCGTCCAGCCAGGCCAGGAACTTCGTCAGGGCCGCGCCGTCGCGCCGGTGGGCGGCCCGGATGCCGGCCAGTTCGACCTCGTTCTTCCGCGCCTTGGGCAACTGGCAGGGATCGTCGCCGAGCCGGATCGCCGCCCCGGCCTTCTCCAGTCGGTCGAACACCCATTGGGGGGCTGTCGCGCCATCGATCTGGATGCTGCGCCCCTTGAGGGCATCCAGCTCCTGTCCCAGCTCCTCGGGGGCGGCAATTGCGACGTCGTCGCCAAGATGCTCTGCGAGACCGGGGCTCGCCTTGCGCGGGTCGAGGAACAGCATCGCGCTGCCGTCCGCCGCGACAAGCGCGAAGGCATGGGGCAACGGCGTGCGCGGCACGTCGGCGCCGCGGATGTTGAAAAGCCACGCTATGGAATCCGGCAGGGTCAGAACGGTCGCATCGATGCCCGCCCGGGCGAGCGTCGCTCCGATTTCCGCGCGTTTCTCGGCCGCCGGTCGCCCCGCATATTCAAGACCGTGGGGAACCACCGGTGCGAGAGGCGGCCCCGGCTGGTCGGTCCAGACCGCGTCCAGCGGATTGCCGTCGACCGCGACAAGTTCCGCGCCGGCGCCGGCACAGGCCGAGCGGAACCGGTCGACCGCCGCCGGCGGATGAAGCCACGGATCGAAACCGACTGTCGCCCCGACAGCAAGGTTTGCGGCGAGCCAGCCGTGCGGGCTTTCCGCCGGTACATGCCGGATTTCATAGGACTCACTGTCGACCTGATCCCTCGCCTGCAGCGTGTAGCGGCCGTCGACGAAGATGGCCGCCTTGTCCTTCAGGACGACGGCGAAACCCGCCGATCCGTCGAACCCGGTGAGCCAGGACAGGCGTTCGGACCGCGGGGCGACATACTCGCCCTGATGCTCGTCCGCCCGCGGGATCAGGAAGCCGTCCAGACCGCGCCTGGACAGCTCCGCACGCAGGGCGCCCAGCCGTTCCTTCTGCTGCGCAGCCGACTCGGCTCGAATGACAGTTTTCATCATTTCTGAAACCTATGCACCGGCGCGCGTTGACGCAATCGCCACGCGGACGTGAAATTTCCCACGAACCATGACGGATCGGCAATGCTGCATTGCGGAATGGATGTACACGAACGAAACCAGACGCCCTATATAGATCATGTTGCAACGCAGCAACGACACCCCTGATGGAAAGGCACGGAAGATGTCGACGAAAAAGTCGCTTCAAATCACTGACGAGTCCGCCCTCTTGCGCCTGGCACAGGAAGAGCGCGGCCGCTATATCGCCGAATATGTCGATCGTGCGACCGCCGCCATCGGGCGCTTCCTCCGCACCCGCGTGGTCGGGCCCATCGTCCGTCGCCGGCAATACCGGCAGCAGATGGATCAGTTGACCCACATGGACGACCACATGCTCCATGACCTGGGCATCTCGCGCGGCGAGATCGCCTATGTCATGGCCCACGGCCGCCAGGTGGATGCAGCCAACAGCAATCTGCCCAAGGACGGCACTTCGGCCGCGGCCTGACAGGCCCTCCCGAACCTCCTCCGAATCGGGAACGGCGGTCCGCCAGGCGGGCCGCCGTTTTCGTCTAAGCGGAAAGGAGAAATCGGACCACCTCCTTGACTTATGCGCACCTCGTGCGCATTTTCATGAAACCGTCACAAACGGAGGAGGCAATGTCCGATAATGTTTACCCCTTTCCCGGGATGAACCCGCCTGCCCGGGCAGGCTGGCTCGAACGCAGGGCCGAGGAAATCAGCCGCTGGCGGGAAACGCAGCGGAAGCGCCGGGAACTGGAGAAGATGGACGACGCGCTGTTGGCCGATATCGGCATCCAGCGCGAGGATATCCCGGCCGTCGTCAAGGGCCGCCGCTAGGCGCCGGACGACACAAACAGGGATATCCGGATGAGCGGGCGGCGCTTCGGCGCCGCCCGTTTCCGTTTGGGACGCCCTATTCGGCGTTCCGCCCGACCACAAGAAGGACTTGCGTCTTCAAGTCTGCACCGGGATCGGCGCTTTTCGTCATCGTCATCGACACGCTGTCGCGCACCTTCCGGCTGCCCAGCGACCGAAAGAGGAAATCACGCTCGTTTTGCGGATAGCCCCTGATGTAGAGCTGGCTCGTCAGCTTGCCGAGCCCGGCACCGGACACGATGACGTGGATATGCGGCGTCCGGCCCGGATAGGGGACAGGACGGATGGTCCGAAAGCGGAAGCCCCCGTCCGCGGCCGTCGTGGCCCGCCCGTAACCCTGAAAGTTCGCGTCGATCCGACCCCCGGTGCGTCCGGACGAGCCTACATGATGGTAGCTGCCGAACGCATCGCACTGCCAGATCTCGACAACCGCGCCGTCGACGGGCCGGTCGGTCGGGTCGACCAGGCGCCCCGTAACGTCGAGAATCGTCCCCCGGGCGCTGCCGGACCGGCCATCGACCCGCGTGAGGTCGGCGTCGCGATCGGGCGGCAGGGTCCTGGGATAGAAAGGCCCTTCCGTCGCGCGCGGAGTCAGGGGCCGTGCAAGGGCGGGCATCGCCAGAAGGGCGGTCGCCGCTCCGGCGCCAAGGAGCAACCCGCGCCGGGCTACGGAACTGGGATTGATCCGGTCGGTCTTTCGCATCAGTCGGTCCTCGCGCCCCGGACGGCGCTTCCGCCACGGCGCAGCAGCAATGTCGACCACGGCCCGATGCGCCATTCACGGAGAAGCGTGAGGCCACGGGCCCGATAGCGGGCGAGGACGAAGGCCACCTGCCCGGTCAGCAGCCCCGACAGCACCACATGGCCGCCAGGCGCCACCCGGCCGGCAATATCGCCCGCCATATGACGAAGAGGCTGAGCCAGGATATTGGCGACAATGAGGTCCGCCCGGCCCGCCTGCCGGGGCACGGCCCGCAGCCCTGCCCCTGCAAAGGCGGAGATCCAGGGCGCAACATCGTTGCGCTCGGCATTCTCCGTCGTCGTATCAACGGCGACCGGGTCGATATCCGTCGCAACGACCGGCGTACGCCACAGCTTCGCCGCGGCGATGGCGAGGATCCCGGACCCGGTGCCGATATCGAAGACCTTCCGCGGCCGTCCGCCGCCGAGGGCCAGGGCCTCGAGTGCCAGGAGGCAGCCCTGGGTCGTTCCATGGGTCCCGGAGCCGAAAGCCGGCCCCGCGTCGAGCGAGATGAAGATGGCGCCCGGCGGTACCGGGTCGTTGCGGATCGTCGCCCGGACGAAGAAGCGTCCGGCACGGACCGGCGGGAACTGCCGACGGTTCTCGGCCAGCCAATCGACTTCCGGCATCTCGGCGGGTTCGGGCATCTCGACGGCAAATCCGGACGCAGCTTCCGCCAGTGCCCAGGCCGCGGGCAACCCGGCGAGGTCCGCCGCCGCCTCGACATACCCGGTCACCCGCCAGAGGACATCTTCCTCAACCTCGAAGGACGAAACGGCGACGCAAAATGGGTCGAGAGCCGCCTCGTAAACCGGAACGGCCCCGGGCGGCAGGTCGAGTTCGATTGTGTGCATGGATCTATCGGCGCCTTTCCGCTGCGGCCGGCAGGCTGGCGGCGTGGCGCTGGGCCTCCGTCTCGAGGATCGCCGGGTCGTCCAGATAGGCGACCCCGAGATCGGTCGCCCCGGCGCCCCAGAAATTTTCGCCGTCGACCCGAACGGTCGGTACGCCGAAGACACCCGAGGCGATGGCTTTCTCCGTGTTGGTACGCAGGCGCTCCTTCACGGCGGGGTCGGCCAGGCGCGCCGCTGCGTCACCGATGCCCAGGCGATTCGCCATTTCGGCGACGGCGGCGGGGTCGCCCATGTCGCCTCCTTCCTGCCAGATGAGCCGGAAGATCGCGTGCACGGCGTCCCAGGTCGGCCCCGCCGCGATGGCAAGGCGCAGGGCGGCCAGCGGATTGAAGGGATGGCCCGGCGGGTAGCGCATCGGGATGCCGGCCTGGTCGGCGATCAGGAGCGTTTCCCGATAGGTCCAGGCCCGCTTCGGCCCAACTTCTGCCGGCCCGACCGTGCCCCAATGGTTCAGGAGCCCCGCGAACAGCACCGGCACCGGCGTCAGCTCCAGGCGCCCGTCGAAGCGGTCCAGCATCTCGCTTTGAAGGTAGGCGTAGGGCGAGACGAAATCGAAATACCACGCCGCTGGTTTCATCGGACCGACCTGCGCCGAAATGGATCGAACTGAATTTGATTGCCGTTAACGTAAACGTCAGGCCAAGCC
>CAYGKX010000085.1:0-5567 GCA_964350225.1 uncultured Rhodospirillaceae bacterium
CTCGATGAACTTGTTCATGCAGAAGCTGTAGATCGAATCGGGCGCCAGCAGCGTGCCGTCCACAATGCCGCGGGACAGCATCTGGTAGGCCTCCGTGATCGGCGCCCCGACCGGCACGCCGCCCAGGCGCTTGGCCACGTCGGTCGGCAGACCGCCGGCCGCCCGCAGCTTGAGGTTCGCGATGTCGCCGATCGCCTTCACGTCCGTCTTGCGGGTGTAGATCATGGCCCCGCCGTTGCTGAAGACGGTGAGGAGCTTGGTGCCCTTGTATTCGTCCTTCTTCGGCACGACGAACTTCTGGGTCACCCGCCAGTTCGCGACCGAGAGAGATTCCGCGTCCGTCGCGAGGAAGGGCAGCTCGGCGAATGTGGCGAGCGGGAAGCGCGCGGGGGTATAGGCCTGATTGCCCGCCGCGAGCGCGGCGACCCCGGTAAGCGCGAGTTCGAATTGCCGCGGGGGCGAACCGAGGGAGGCTGTCGTGAAGTTGATCTTCACTCGCCCCTTGGTCGCCTTGGCGACGCGGTCGGCCCACGGCTTCATGATACGGGCATGGTAGTGATGGGTATGGGGCACCCACTGATTGAACAGAAGGGTCGTCTCCGCTTGCGCCGTTTGCATGCCGAGCACGCTGCCGGCCATGGTTGCCGCCGTTCCGAATGCCAACAGTTTCTTGCCCATCCGTCTCTCCCTGGGTGCCTGTTCGAAGGGTCTGGTGCCGTCCCGTACGGGCGCGGCCTTCTCTCGATCCGAAAAGCCTGCCCGAGGCCCTATCGACGGTCAACATGTTTTTACATATATTTTTGCATATGTAATCGCGTTGCATTTCGGAATGCCCGCGCCTAAAAGGAAAAAGGATTTCTCGCCGGGGCAACCTCCCCCGGCCTTCGCAACATTTGAACGAGAATGCCGGAATGGCCAGGAAAGCCAAAGCTTCCGCCCCCATGGACTCAATCGACGACTGGCATCTGAGCGGCAATTTCGCAAACTACATGAGCCGGATCGTCAACCGCATGAATGCGCAGCTTCTCGAAATCCTGCGCCCCATAAAGCTGACCAATGCCCATTACCGTATCGCCCAGCTGCTGTATGACGAGGGCGTGTTGACGGTGGGCGAACTGGCGAAGCGGGTGGTCATTCCCCAGCCGGTCCTGAGCCGGGTACTGACGCAGATGGAAAGCCGGAACCTCGTCCGGCGCCAGGCGAATGCCGAGGATTCGCGCTTCAAGGAAATCGTCCTCACCGATCATGGCCGTGCCGCCTATGAAGCGATCTGGCCGAAGGCGCGACAGATCCTCGACGACGCCCTCGCCGACCTCGCCTCGGACGAGCGGAAACAGCTCCTCAAGCTTCTGCAGAAACTGGACATCGCCACGGGGTCCTGATCGCCGCGGCGGGTATCCCGCCCCGCGCGATCACCTTGGGACGGCTCCGTTTCACCCTATACATGTTTTTACATATATGTTTACATATAATGATCCAGACCTGGATAACCGAGGGATCCGTCGGCCATGCCTGCACACGCCTCGACGTCGAATCATCCAGCCCGCAGCCGGCATGTAGAGATCGCGGGCGCCGGTCTTGGCGGCCTCGCGGCCGGCATCGCCTTTCGCCAGCACGGATGGACTGTGCGGATACACGAACGTCATCCATCGCCGAGGGTTGCCGGCTCCGGCCTGTCGATCTTCGAAAACGGATTGAGGGTCTTTGAAGCATTGGGCGCTTACGACAGCGCGATCGCCGGGGCCCGCCGCGGCCTGTTCCGTGAGACACGCGACGCCACGGGCCGGACCACGTCGCGCGTCGCCTACAACGCCCGTATGTTCGAGGTCTCGCGCCGTCAGGTCGTGGCCGCACTGCTACGTCGGGCGGCCGATCTCGGCGTGGATATCCGGACGGGATCGGAAGCGGTCGCCGCGGATCCGGGCGGCGCCCTGGTCACCGCCGACGGCTCGCGGCACGAGGCCGACCTCGTCGTCGCGGCGGACGGCATCCATTCCCGTGTCCGCGACAGTCTGGATATATCCTACCGCCGCCGCCCGCTCCGCGACGGCGCGATCCGCATCGTCGTCGAACGGACCGAGGCGGACAGGGCCGAGCCGGATGCGGACGCCAATGTCGAGTACTGGTCCGGTAAGCGGCGGATCCTCGTCGCGCCCTGCAGCGACGAGGATCTCTATGTAGCCCTGACCGCCCCGGTCGACGACGTGAGCGGATGCCGCCTGCCGCTCGACCTCCCCTCCTGGACGGCCGCCTTTCCGGCCCTCTCGGACCTCCTTCCAAGGCTCACAGGCGAGGCGCGGTGGGACCGTTTCGAGGTCGTCCGCCTGTCGCGCTGGTCCCGGGGCCGCGTGGCGATTATCGGCGACGCCGCCCACGCCATGGCGCCGAACCTGGGCCAGGGCGGAGCTTGTGCGATGATGAACGGCATGGCCCTGCCCCATTACCTGGGTCACGGCACATCGGCGACAGCGCCCGACGTTCCGGCAGCGCTTCGGGAATGGGAGCGCCGGGAGAGACCGCTGACCGACCATACCCAGCGCCTGTCGAGCCTTTACAGCGACCTAACGTTCTGGCCCGGCACCGCCCGCTCCGCCATCTTCTGGCTCTTCGCAAAGGTCCCCCAACTCCGCCGCCAGCAATGGCGCTGCGCCCGACACGCGCCAACAGGCTGGGTGCCGGAACAACATCACTGATCGACTGGAGCGGCCCCGTCCCGGTGACCTCTCGCCGCAGCACCGTCCCCGTTCACTCCAGCGCGCGCGGGAGGGCAAGGGATATCCACGGCACGAGGATCAGGATCGCGAGCAAAGCGATATCCGCCAGGATGAAGGGAACCACACCCCGGAAAATCCGGCCGAGCGACACGTCGGGCAACAGGCTTTTCAGGACGAAGACATTGATGCCGATGGGCGGGGTAATCAGGCTGATCTCGATCACCACCACGACGACGATACCGAACCAGATCAGGGTTTCGGTCGGATCGAGCCCGAAATCCAGGGCGGCGACGACCGGATAGAAGACCGGCACGGTCAGAAGCATCATGGAGATGCTCTCGAGGATGCAGCCGAGCACGATGTAGATTAGGACGATCAGGAGGACGACGAGGATCGGCGCGACCTTGAGGGCGACAAGCCAGTCGGCAAGATCTCGCGGCACGTTCGAGACATTGATGAAGTTGGCGAAGATCATCGCGCCGATCAGGATGAAGAAGAGCGCCGCCGTCGTCCGCCCGGTCTCGTCAATCACCTGCCCTAACGTCTTCCAGTCCACACCCTTGCGCCGGAAAGGCGCGGAGAGAAAGCGCAGGACCGCCGCACCCGCCGCGCGATCCCGTCCCCCACTGAGAAGCCAGGTCCAGAGGGGGCCGATGCCGGTTGGCGTATCGGGGGTCAGGCTGCCTCTTAGCCAGCCGATCAGAAAGGCCCCCATGGCGCCGATACCCGCGGCCTCGGTCGGCGAGAAGAGGCCGAGATAGATGCCCCCGATAACGATCCCGAACAGGACCAGCATGCCCCAGACCCCTTTGAGCGCGACGATACGAGCGCGGAACGGGAGCTTCGCGCCGCGCGGCCCAGCGGCAGGGGAAACGGCAGTCACGATCCGGATCGCCAGGATGAAGACCGCGAGGCTGAGAAGTCCGGGGACGAGGCCAGCCGCGAATAGCTTGGCGATGTCGGAATCCGTCATCACCCCATAGAAAACCAGGACAATGCTGGGCGGGATCAGGATGCCGAGCGTGCCACCCGCGGCGATCGCGCCGGCGGCCAGGCTCTCGCTATAGCGGTATTCCCGCATCGACGGCATGGCGACCCGGGTCATGGTCGCCGTCGTGGCGAGCGATGACCCGCACACCGCGCTGAAGCCGCCGCAGGCGACCACCGTCGCCGACGCCAGGCCGCCGGGCGTATGTCCGACCCAGGCGTTCGAGGCCTTGTAGAGGTCGAACGAGATGCGCGACTGGGCGATGAAGTTGCCCATCAGGATGAAGAGCGGCAGGACGGCATATTCGTATTTCACGATCTGGCCGAAAGCCTCGTTCCCCACGACGGAGAGCGCCGCGTCGATGCCGCGGTAGTAGGCCAGCCCGCAAGCGCCGACCAAGGCAAGCCCGAAAGAGATCGGCACCTCGAGAAACAGGAGGAAAAACAGGATGCCGAAGCCGATCGCCACCTCGGTCATTGCGGTGCGCCGCCATCCGCGCTGCCGGAACCGTCGAAGGTGTCCCCGCTCCCTCCCAGTCTTTCGAATGCCTGCAGAAGATGAACCAGCGCGGCAATCGCCGCCATCACGCCCATGCCGTAGGACAGGAGCGCCTTTCGCAGGTCGAGAAACATCATCACTTCGGCCCCGAGCTTTTCGCCATGGACCCATAGCCGCCAGGCAAGAATGGTGCAGAGCAGGGCCATGAGGAGCGAGACGAGGACCGCCCGCGCGTCATCGACACGCCCCCGGAACAGGGCCTCAAGAAGCGAGACAGTGATATGTTCGCGGCGCGCGACGACCCGAGGAAGTCCCAGATAGACCAGCGCGGCCAGGCCGACCCCCGTCAATTCCGGGGCAGAAGCCAACGGGCTCTCGAACAATTCCCGTCCAATCACGTCGACAAAGGTGAGCACCATCATCGCGACGACGGTTGCGAGCATGACCGGGCGCAGGGCGCGGTCGAGGAACCGGCTGACCTTCATGATCCGTCGTCCGTGAATTGACCTAAGGGGGTCAAGGCTGGGGGTCCGGGCCCGGGACGGATCCTGAATGAGCCCGCCCCGATCTCCAGAGACGTATTGGAGACCAGACCTCAGTCTGACCGGGACAGCCGTTCATAAAGTGCGAGCGCCGCCTTGCCGTCGACGTTGGCCTTGGCCGCCTTCGCGAACCACGCATCCCGGATCGGCGTGACCGCCGGAGCGAAAGCGTTCAGAAGTGCCTTGTTCGCCGTGTCGAAGCGGACACCCTTTTCCTTGAGCACGCCACTCGCCCTGGCGATCTGCTTTTTCCACTCCGCCCCCAAGGCCGCGCCAAGCCTGGCCCCGCTTAATGCGGTAATCGCCGCACGGTCGGCCGCGGAGATCGCTTCCCACTTCTTCTTGCTGATCACCATGTAGAAGCTGGAGTTGTAGAGGCCGCCCGGAACCAGGGTCGCATACTTGATATAGCGGGTCAGCCGGAAGGTGGTGATCCCGTCGTCGGTGAAGGACGTGCCGTCGACGATTCCCTTGGCCAGGCCCTGGTGCAAGGCCGTCACTCCGCCCGACGGCGCGATCGGTACGGCACCCGCGAACTTGAACAGCCGGAATACCGTGCTGTTGGTGGCCCGAAGCTTCAGACCCTTGAAGTCGGCCAGGGTCAGCAGCGGCCGCTTGTTGTTGTAGATGTTGCCCGGCGGGTGGACGTGCAGCGTGAGGGTGTGAACGCCCGAGGGATGCATCCCCGCTTTGGAGAAGACCTTCTTGTAGACCTCCCAGTAGGCGATGGAATTCGCCTCCGCGTTCGTGGACACGAAGGGCAGCTCGACCATCTCGCTCAAGGGATAGACGCCCGGCTGGTAGCCGTGGAGGCCCCAGGCGATG
>CAYGKX010000085.1:5577-12275 GCA_964350225.1 uncultured Rhodospirillaceae bacterium
TCGGCCCTCCTGCGGTCATCGGGCAACAGATCCGCGACACCGTCCACGACGAGCTGCATCTGCCGCGGCGGCGGACCGAGCGCCTTCGACGACAGGACGATCTGGACCCGCCCGTCGGTCGCCTTCGCGATCTGCTTGAAATAGGCGTGGATGATCTTCTGCGTGAAGTGCTGTGCCGGTAGCCACTGGCTGTAGAGGAGGCGCATCTTTTCGGCAGATGCCGGGCCGGTCGTAACGCCGAGGGCGGCTGCCATGCCGACCAGGGCCGCGATCTTGTGCGTCCTGTTCATCCTTTTCCTCCCATCTTTTCGGGCGCTGTTCGGCGACGCGAATGACCCGATGCTTATAGTGGCATTATACGCAATAAATTGATTATTTCGCAATAACAGAGTCGCCCGGAGCAGCACCCCGCCCGCGTGCAGCCTCAGCTATTGGCCGGCATGTCCCCATGCGTTCCCGACAGAGACCGGGGCGCCGGTCGCCGCCTGGAGCTGTGCGGCATCGATGCCCGGGGCGAGTTCGATCGCGACAAAGCCGTCCCCCGTCACGTCGATCACCGCCAGGTCCGTATAGACACGGTCGACCACGCCCCGGCCGGTCAGCGGATACGTGCAGGCCTCCAGGAGTTTGGGCTCCCCGCCCTTCGTCACATGGTTCATCAGGACGAAGCGCTTCTTCGCGCCGACCGCGAGGTCCATCGCCCCGCCGACGCTGGGCGGCTGGCCCTTGTCGAGGGTCGCCCAGTTGGCGAGATCTCCGTTGGCGGCGACCTGATAGGCGCCAAGGACGCAGACATCGATATGTCCCCCACGGATCATCGCGAAGGAATCCGTGTGGTGGAAATAGGCGCCGCCGCGCACAAGCGTCACGTGCTTCTTGCCGGCGTTGATGAGGTCCGGGTCGCATTCGCCCTCGCCAGCGGCGGGACCGAGACCTAACAGGCCATTCTCGCTGTGGAAGACGACTTCCCGATCCGGGTCGACATGGTCGGCGACCCGTTCCGGCGTGCCGATGCCGAGATTGACATAGGCGCCGTCCGGGATGTCCGCAGCGACGCGCCGGGCCATTTCGTCGCGCGTCCAGCCGGTCATCACGCGGCCCTCGGCAGAACTGCGTCGGCGCGCACGACCCGCTCGACGAAGATACCCGGCGTCACGATTGCTTCGGGGTCCAGCGCGCCAAGGTCTACGATCACGTCGGCCTCGACCACCGTCCGGCGCGCCGCCATCGCCATGGTCGGCCCGAAATTCCGCCCGGCCTTCGAGTATGTCAGGTTACCCCAGCGATCGGCCCGGGCCGCCCGGACGAAGGCCCAGTCGCCGGACAGCGGCCGCTCCAGCAGGTAATCGCGACCCTCGAAGCGTCGAACCTCCTTGCCGTCGGCCATCGCCGTTCCGAGCCCCGTCGGCGTATAGAACCCGCCAATCCCGGCGCCCGCCGCTCGCAGCCGCTCGCTCAATGTTCCTTGCGGTACCACCTCGATGTCGAACCTGCCCTCGCGGTAGAGCCGCATCCCCTCGCTTTCCGGCTCCGCGCGCGGGAAAGAACAAATCAGCTTGCGAACCCGGCCGGCGTCGACCAGACGGCGCAGGCCGATTCCCGCTTCGCCGATATTGTTGGATACGAAGGTGAGGTTCCGCGCCCCGCGCCGATACAGGGCGTCAAGCAGCGCATTCGGTGCGCCCGCCATGCCGAAGCCACCGGATAGGATCGTGTCGCCATCCCGCACATCGCGAACGGCGTCGTCGACGCAGTCGCAGACCTTGTCGATCATCCGCCGCCCGCCTTCTTCTCGCCGCCGGGCTCCGCGTGATGCGTCATGGTATGTGGCACGAGGTTGATCGCCCCTACACGATGCAGGACGGGATCTTCCATGCTCATCAGAAGGCGCCGGAGTTCGAGGTGCAGTTTTCCCGCCATCGTCTGGCCGAAGAACCAGTCGTCGAGGGCCAGGCCGGTGACCGCGCCGGGTCGCGCGAGCGCCGCCTGGTAGCAGAAGTGCTTGAGGTCGTCGGCGCACAGTTTGATCGCCCGGGCGACGGGCTCCCCCTCGACGAAGGACGGGACCGACGGGTCGTCGAGATAACCGACCAGGTGGTCGACGATTTCCTCGGGGGTATAGCCGGTCAGCCCGTCGAGCCGCCGCCCCTTCTGGCGTGCGACGGATTCATCGTACCAGGGTTGTAAGAGCGCGATCTCCTGCTTGAGGAGGAGCTTGAACTTCTCCGCGTCGGAGAGGTCGTCGACCTGCGGGCCGAAGGTGACCGGGCAGGCCCAGGCCGCGCCCACGGCTGCGTCCGCCGGCGCCTCTTCCGGTGGCGCCTCTCCGAAGTCCTCAAGGATTGGACCGCCGGTCCGGTCGAGCAGACCGAGCGCCGCTCGCAGCACCCTTGTCTGGAATGGGGCATCGTCAGGCGCACCGAAGGGGCGACCGAGCTGGAACGGCACGGCGAGCGCCCGGGGCGGCCGCATCTGTTCGACATGTTTACGGATGAGTGCGATGACCACAGTCGGTATCCCGCGGCGTTCGAGGTAATGTGCCAGCCCGCTCACGGCGCGCGTGCACTGGGGTCAAACGCCGGCGAGCAATACGCCGTCGACGGCGTCCCGCTTCAGCAGCTCCGCAAGGTCTTCCGCGACCGCCTCGTGCGCCGTCGGCGGCGTCGCCCCCATGAAGGCGTAATGAACGCCGGCGACAGCCCCCACTTCGCCGTCCCGGGCCAGTTCGCGCAGACGGTCAATGGGGAAGACGACATTCAGATCCTGCTGGAAGCCGGTACGATCGAAGTTGTTCGACACGTGGCTCATGATCAGATCGTTCATGTCGGTGTCGTCGGGGATGATCCGGTATTCGCCCAGTCCGTTGGTGAAGGGCTTGTCGCCCCGCCTGTGCAATCCGGCGGTCGTGACGATCGCAATACGCCGGTCGGCCAGGGACGGGCCGGACACGCAGGCCGTGATGCCATAGTCCGGCAGCTCCTGCGTCATGATGCGCTCAAAGGCGGCATCGTTCATGTCGTGCATGTAGACCATGTGCGTCACCCCAGCTGAGAAGTCAGATTTCGTCCTCGATCGGATTGCGCAGGATCCCGATCCCGCCGATCTCCACCTCGATCACGTCACCCGGCTTCATGAAAATCTTCGGATCGCGGAACGCCCCCACCCCGCCCGGCGTACCGGTCGCAATGACATCGCCGGGTTCGAGGACGGTCACCGTCGAGAGATATTCGATCAGGTCGGCCACGCCGAAGACGAGATCGTCGAGCCGGGCCGACTGCATGACCTCGCCGTTCAGCCGCGTCTCCAGGCTCAACGTGCCTGGGTCCGGCAATTCGTCCGTCGTCACGAGCCACGGTCCCATTGCACCGGACCGGTGGAAATTCTTGCCGGCGCCAAACTGCGACGTATGCCGCTGCCAGTCGCGGATCGAGCCGTCGTTGAAGCAGGTGTAGCCAGCGACGACATCGAGTGCGCGTTCCTTCGAGACATGCCGGCAGGTTTGTCCGATGACGACGGCGAGTTCGCCCTCGAAATCGAATGCGGTCGAGACCCTGGGGCGGATCATGGCGACGTCCTGTCCCACCTGGGCGTTCGCCACTCGCAGGAACAGCGGCGGATGGGCCGGCGGCTCCCGCCCCGTCTCGCGGATGTGGGTCAGATAATTGAGCCCGATGCAGAAGATCTTGTCCGGGTTCGGGACCGTCGGAAGGAAGTCGATGGCATCGAGCGAATGACGGGGCGCGTCGTCGGCCAAGGCGGACATGGCGTGGTGCCCGCGGGATGCGAGGAAGGCCTTCAGATCGCCACCGGCCATAGCTCCGACATCGACCACCTCCTCGCCGTCGACGAAACCATAGCTGTCGCGGCCGTCCGCGGTGAAGCTCACGATTTTCAAGGCGCTTTCTCCCTTGGGTCTTCTAGGTCTTCCCCGGTTCCGGGACGGTCGGCCCCCATTGGCGGCCGATCGCAACCGACAATGGGGCACGTTCTGTACCGGACGACCGGTTCAGAAGGTCGCCGTCGGTCCAGTGCTCGACCCGGTTGCCCCAGGGATCGAGCCAGTAGTCGAAGATCTGGCTGCCCAGATAGTGCCGGCCGATGCCCAACGCGTGGTCATAGCCCCGGGCGCGGAGATGCTCGTGGCCCAGGACCACGGCATCGAAATTCTCGACCTCGAATGCCGCATGATGAAAGCGGGCCGCGTCACCTTCGATGAGCGCCAACGTATGGTGATCGACGAAGTCGTCGCCGCGATCGACCCGGCTGAAGGCCATCATCGTGCGCTCGGGATCGTCGTCCGGATAGATCTCGTCGGACGCGATGATGCCGAAATGCCGCTCGTAGAAGGACTGCTTCCGCCGGAAGTCGGGTGTCAGCAGAACGACATGGCCCAGCCGCTTGACGGGGCAGGTACCGGCCTGGAGCCGGGTGGGCGTGCCCAGCCGCACGCGCCGGCCGCCCCAGTTGTACGCGCTGTCCGGGCCTGTCGGCAGGGGTGCCGCGGCCGCGACGCCATGAACGACCTCGACGGCAAGGCCGTCCGGATCGCGCAACGTTACGCGCGCGCCCCCACCCGGCGCATCCATTGCCTCGACCGGACCGGTCGCCGCCGGAGAGCCGGCCAGCCGGTCCAGATCCTCGCGAGTCGATGCCGCGAAGGCAAAACCTGCGAAGCCGGGCTCGCCCAGTTCCGTCACGTGAACATGATGGGCGGGGTCGGTGGCCCGCATATAAAGCGCCCGCTCATCCCGCGCCGCCCGGACGAGGCCGAAGTCGGTCAGGAAGCATTCCATCCGGTCGAGGTCCGGCGCGCGAAACCGCACATGGGCGAGCCCTGCGACGCGGGCGATGGGTTCCATCGTCTGGTTCACCCCTGCCTCCTCACACCCGGATCGAGAGCTTGCCGAGATTGCCCCCGTCATAGAGGCGCTTTATCGCCCCGGGCGCCGTTTCGATTCCGTCGAGGATTTCCTCGCGATACACGATCGTCCCGTCCCCCACCCAGGCAGCGAGCGCCTTGTGCGCCTCGGGCCAGCGGTCCCGATAGTCGTGGATGACAAAGCCCTGGATACGGGCCCTGTTGACCAGCAAGGAGCGTTCGATCCGGGGGCCGAGCGGCAGCGGGTCCCAGCTGGCGATGGAGACGGTGCCGCAGACGATGCAGCGCGCGCCCATTGCCAGACGGCCGTAGACCGCGTCGGATATGGGGCCCGCCGTGTTGTCGTAATAGACATTCACCCGATCCGGCGTCGCCTCGGCGAGCGCATCCGCGAAGTCGGGTGCCGTATAGTCGAGCGCCACGTCGTATCCGAAGACGTCCGTGCAGAGCGCGACCTTGTCGCGGCTGCCGGTGATCCCGACGGTGCGGCACCCCCGGGCCTTCGCGATCTGGCCGACGACGCTGCCGACCGACCCGGCCGCCGTCGACACGACCACCGTGTCTCCCGCTTGCGGCTCCCCGATGTCGAGGAGCCCGAAATAGGCTGTGACCCCGGAAATACCGAGGACGCCCAGATAGGCCGAGAGGGGCGCCTCGGGATCGGCGAGGCGGGTCTGCACAGCCTCGCCCCCAGATAAGGCATGGGTCTGCCAGCCGAAATTACCGACCAGCACGTCGCCGACGTCATAGTCCGGGTGCCGGCTTTCCACCACTTCGCCGACGGTGTTCGCCCGCATCACCTCTCCGATCCCGACCGGGTCGGAGTAGTTGCGCACGGCGTTCACCCAGCCCCGCATGGCCGGGCTGACCGACAGGTATCGGTTGCGCAAGAGGAACTCCCCGTCTCCGGGCGGCCGGACCGGCACCTCGTCGATGGCGAAGTGCCGTGCGTCCGGGATACCCACGGGGCGGTCCACCAGAAGGACCCGCTTGTTCATGCTCTCGGCCACGAAACTTGACTCTCTTCTCTTGTTCCGAAATAAACAATGAATTGCGTTTTTCGCAATGTCAAGCGATCAGCGAGAGGCCCTATGACCAGTCCCACCGGCACCGGACCGGAAGATCTTTACGACGTCGCGATCGTCGGATACGGCCCCGTCGGCGCGACGCTGGCGAACCTTCTGGGACAGGACGGTTTCAGGACGGCGGTCGTCGAAAAGGAGGCGGAAATCTTCGGACTGCCACGTGCGATCGGCTTCGATCACGAAATCATGCGCATCTTCCAGACAGCAGGCCTCGCGGAGGCGGTCCTGCCCTGCACCGCCCCGATGCGAAGCACGATCTACACCGGTGCGGACAATCAGATCATCCGCCGCTTCCGGCACACGCCGGAGCCCTTCCCCTTCGGCTGGCATCCCAACTATGCCTTCGACCAGCCGGGCCTGGAGGCAGCCTTGCGCGCCGGCGCGCAATCGAAGCAGTCGGTCGACATCCTGCTGCGAACTGTTTGTACCGGCTTCACCGAGGAACCGGATCGTGTCGCAGTCGAGGTGGAGGAACTCGCCTCCGGCGACCGGCGCGTCCTTCAGGCCCGGTATCTCATCGCTTGCGACGGCTCGCGCAGCACCGTCCGGCAACAGCTCGGCATCGGCTATGAGGACCTCGCCTTTGACGAGCGCTGGATCGTCATCGACGTGAATGCGCGCGACGTCGACGCGCTGCCCCAGACCAACATGCAGATCTGCGATCCCAGGCGCCCGATGACATACATCGTCGGACCGAAGCGCCACCGTCGCTGGGAGATGATGCTGCTCGACGG
>CAYGKX010000086.1:0-763 GCA_964350225.1 uncultured Rhodospirillaceae bacterium
CGATCTACGTGCTGGGCCGGGTCGGCGATCCGGGCGTGCGCGAGGTCGAGATCGGCACCACGCTGCTGCAGGCGATCGCGCTCGCCGGAGGCTTCGACCAGTTTGCCGCGACCAAGCGCATCCAGCTGCGCCGGATGGACCCGGCGACCGGCCAGGAACAACTCTACGTCTTCAACTACAACGCCGTCGAGCGCGGCGGCGCGATTCAGTCGATGATCACGCTGCGCGAAGGCGACGTGTTGCTGGTGCCCGAACGCCGTCTCTTCGAGTGAGGCGAAATCCGATGCGCCGCATTCTGCTCGCCTCGCTCGCCCTGGCGGCTGCCGGAGGCGCCGCGCGCGCCCAGGTGCTGGGCGATCCGCTGCTCAGCGCGGCGATCACCCAGAGCATCGTCGCGGACACCAACTACAACCTCGACGACCCGGATCCCGGCACCTCCTACTACGCCGACACCCGGCTGCTGCTCGGCCTGGTGAACGAGACCCCGACCCAGACCTTCGAGCTCGGCCTCGACACCGGTCTGCGCGCGCTGTGGGAGGCGGAGGAGGACTTCGACTTCACCTTCGCCTCGCCCTCGACGGCGACGCTCGACTACGGCAACCTGTGGTCGAACGGCAATTTCGACATGTTCCTGAACTATCGCCAGGTCGAGCGGGACCAGACGTCCCTGGAGTTCGACTTCGACGAGACCGGCTCGGTGGAGGACATCCGCGACCAGCGCGAGGCGATCTCGGCCCCGGGCCAGTTGCAGTCGCATTACGCC
>CAYGKX010000086.1:773-10669 GCA_964350225.1 uncultured Rhodospirillaceae bacterium
ATCCGCGAGGTCAGCAACGACGCGATCGAGCGGCGCTACAACGGCGGCTTCTCGCTCGATCTCGCGACCCAGTCCCGTTCGTCCTATCAGCTCAACTTCGCCGCCACCCGCTTCGATTATTCCGGCGACGACGATTCCAACAACAACACGCCGCGCACCACGCTCGAGGGCGACGCGCTCTGGCTGCTTGCGTTCGACAACATCCTGACCGGCACGCTGGGGGTGGCGCTCTACGACTACGACGCCGACAACCCCCAGGAGACCCAGATCCAGCAGGGCGAGATCACCGCAGGCGTGATCTACGATCCCAGCGAGGTGCTGCAGCTGCGCCTCGGCGCCGGCTACGGCCTCTACAAGCGCGAACAGCTCGAGGCCCTGGGCGGCGGCGAGTTCGGCCGACGGGTGACCCTGGACGACGACCGCGGCTACGTCCTGACCGGCGGGATGCGCTACATCTTCGAGGAAGCCACGGTCAACGCCGAGTTGCGGCTGACCAACGCCGCGCCCGAGACCAGGCTCTCGGGCTTCGTGCGGGCGCGCTATCCCCTGCCCAACGGCGCGCTCACCGGGCGCATCTTCCAGCGCTACGGCGGCGGCGACACCGGCGAGGAAATCCGGGTGACCGGCGCCGGGATCGGGCTCGAGCACGAGATCAACCGGGTCTCGCAACTCGATTTCAACGTCAACGTGGCGCGCCAGGAGGATCTCGACAGCGACGATCCCGACACCGACCGGCTGAACTTCACCGCGGCCTATTCCTACGCGCTGACCGAAGTGGTCAGCGCCAATCTCGGCTACCGCTTCCGCAAGCGCGACGAGGATCCGGACAGCGCCCACAGCAATGCGGTGTTCCTCGAGATCGGCCGGACCTTCTCGACCCGGCCCTGACCAGACCGGGCGCGACGCGGAAGATCGGGCTGGGAACGATTCCATGACGAATCCCGCCGCGAAGACGGCCGGATCCGACGCGAACGGACATGCCGCTCCGGGAGGATATCCCCTTCTGTTCGATCGGGAGGAATACTGCGCGAGCCTGACCCATGTCGGACGCGTGTCGCAGGCTCCCGGCCTTTCCACGTCGTTTCTGATCCGGCCCGTCCCCGATGCCGAGGCCTTCGACGCCGTTGGGCCATGGCCCTACTGCTCTCCGCCATCGCCCGGATCCCTGCGCGGCGCGCTCGACGCATTGCAGGCGCGCTCCCTGGTGTCGTTCATGCTGTTCATCCGGCCGGACGGGCCGCCGGACCCCGACGCCCTGCCGGACGCCAGGGTCCGGGTCGATCCGCTGAAGGAGCATTACGTGCTCGACCCCGACAGGCCCAGACCGGAGATCCGGCGCAGGACGCGCCGCAACCTCGCTCTGGCCGCAAGGTCCTGGCGCATCGAGGCGTTGCCGCGGCATCGTCTCGCCACGCTCGGCCCCGAGCTCCACGGCAAGCTGGCGGCGCGGCGCGGCCTGAGCGTCTTCGCCGACGCGCCGCCCCGGCACTATGCCGCCCTGGCGCGGCTCGACGGGATCGCGGCCATGGCCGCGACGGATCAGGCCGGCGCCGGCGCCGTTCTCGTGGCCGCAAGAGGCGGCGGCGAGACCCATCTGCTGCATCTGCTGACGGATCCGCGGGCGATCCCGGCCTGCGCCGCGCATCTGCTGATGGACACGGCGCTCGACGTCTGGTCCGCGGACGGACCGGTCTACATGGGCGGCGCGCCCGCCGGACCCGACGGTCCCGGCGTCGCCAGGTTCAAGGCGCGCTGGTCGAACCGGACCGCGCCGGTCGTCCTGCTGAAGGCCGTTCTCGACGCCGGGCGCTATGCGCGGCTCGCCGCGCGGCGGGGCCCCACCGACTTCTTCCCGGCCTATCGGGCGCCGCAGGCGCGCGATCCGGCATGACCGTCCTGAAACGGAGTCTGACCCGGACGGGATCCGGATCCCCGGAGGCCACGGTGCTGATGCCGCTGCGGAACTCGGAGGAGTTCGTCGAGGACGCGATCGCCTCCGTGCTGCGTCAGGAAAACTGCGCTCTGGAGGTTCTCATCTCCGACGACGTCTCGTCGGACTCGACCTACGCCCGGGCGCTCGAACGTGCATCGGATTATGACGGCCCGCACAGGATCGTGCTGTTCCGGGCCGAATCCCGTCTGGGCATCGACCATCTCCAGGCGCTCGTCGACCAGTCCTCCTGCCGCCTTGTGATCGAGGCCCATGGCGACGACGTCAGCCTTCCGGGGCGAATGGCGCGCCTGATCTCGATCCACAGGGAGACCGGCGCGGCGCTGATAACGAGCCTGGTCGATCATCTCGACGGCCGGAGCGTGAAGCCGGAACGGCCGCCGCAGGATGTTTCCCCCGGCTGGGTCCCGGTCGAGCGCGTCCTGCGCAATGACGGATTGTTCACCGGAGCGCGCTATGCGTTCGACCGCGTCCAGCACGAGGCGTTTGCGCGCCTGGACTCGGCCCATGCGGCGTCGAGCCACGACCGCCTGCAGGCGTTTCGCGCCGCGCTGCTGGGACGCCTGTGGTACGATCGCGAAAGGCTTCTGCAGTATCGCGCCCATGCCGGCCAGGGATCGCGGCGCATGGTCGACACGACGGACGCCCTGTCCGCCAGATTCGGCTGGAGCCTGAGATTCCTCAGCATGACCCGCAAGATGCGCGCCGACCTGGACCATGCCGAACGTCGGTCCATCCTCGGTCGGGAGCGCGCCGCGGACCTGCGGTCCCTGCTCGAGGCCCGCCAGTCCGAGCTGCTCGACGCTCTCCTGGAGGCGCGCGACCGCATGGTCGGGCAGCGCCGCGACCTCCGCTGGGTCGCCGGGGAGGCTCTGGAGGCCCTCCCTGCCCCGCCTCCGACGCCGCCCCGCTCCTCGAGGCTCTCGGCCGGCCTCGGCTCCATCGCCCAATTGCGCCGCAGGCTGGGGCGCCGGTTCTGAGGCGCGCATTCCTCGATCCGGAGCGCGCAGCGCCGGAAACTGGCAGACGCTGCGAACTTTATCGTTATATTTCATATGGGTGACCTTTTGCGCCTGCATGTGCAAAAGGGTGGCGGACGCGCCACAGCGCAGCCGCTTCGGCCACCGACCGCTTACCATGGCTCTGGATTGATCTCGTTTTTCCGGTCAGGATCGCCTATAGAGACGCCTGCGCGCGGCGGACCCCTGCCGGGCGCATTCAGTTTGTCGGGTATCGAGTTGTCGAGGCGCGGGATGGCCATCACGACCCAGACGGCCGGCCAGGCGCCGGGCGGAACGCTCGCCGTGAATCCGGCGGGCCTGTTCTGGCTGGCGCTGGCGGCGTTCTCCACCCTGCCGCTGTTCTGGTTCGGCTTTCACGGCCTGGCCCAGGAATGGGCCCGGCCCGAGTTCAGCCATGGCCCGGTGATCCCGGTCCTGTCCTTCTACATGTTCCTGCGCGAGCTGAAGTTCATGCCGCCGGCGGCCCGGCCGGTCACCGACCGCTGGCCCGGCGCCGCGCTGATGATCTTCGCGCTGCTCGTGGCGCTGGCCGGCAACATCGCCCGGATCGACCATCTGGTCTTCTACGCGCTGATCCTCTGGATCGGCGGGCTGATCCTCGTCGGCTTCGGCTGGAAGCGCGGAACCTTCTTCTGGCCCTAGGTGCTGCATCTCGTCTTCATGCTGCCGCTGCCGTATTTCCTCTATTTCAAGATCAATACCGGGCTGCAGCTGGTCTCGTCGGAGATCGGCGTGATGTTCGTGCGCGCCGCCGGCGTGCCCGTCTTCCTCGAGGGCAACGTCATCGATCTCGGCGTCTACAAGCTGATGGTCGCCGAGGCCTGTTCGGGGCTGCGCTACCTGTTCCCGATCATGAGCTTCTCCTATGTCTTCGCCGTGCTCTACCGCGGCCCGGTCTGGCACAAGATCGTGCTGCTGCTGGCCGCCGTGCCGATCGCGGTTCTGATGAACTCCTTCCGCATCGGGGTGATCGGCGTGCTGGTCGACCGCTACGGCATCGGCCAGGCCGAGGGCTTCCTGCACTTCTTCGAGGGCTGGATCATCTTCCTCAGCTGCATCGGCATCCTGTTCGGCATGGCGGTGACGATGCGGCTGATGTCCGGCGACCGCCAGCCGATCGGGGACGCGATCGACATGGACTTCACCGGACTCGGCGCGCAGCTGCGCCGGGTGCTGACGGCCGAGCCCTCGCGCAGCCTGACGGTCGCGGCGCTCGCCACGCTGGCCCTGTCCGCGGCCTGGAGCCTGACGCCGGCGCGCGAGGCCGTGCGCATGGACCGCGATCCCTACACGCTGTTCCCGATGAGCTTCGACGGCTGGTCGGGCAGCACGGCCGCGCTCGACCCGCAGATGGAGCGCGGCCTCGGCGCCGACGACTACCTGTCGGGCTATTTCCGCAACCCCGAGGAAGCGGCGGGCGTGGATTTCTTCCTGTCCTACTACCACAGCCAGATCGACGGGCGCTCGATCCACGCGCCCGAGATCTGCCTGCCCACCGGCGGCTGGGAGATGTTCTCGCTGGGCCCGGTCACCGTGGATCTGCCCGGCACGCAGATGGGCGCGGTGACCCTCAACCGCGCCGTGGTCCAGAAGGGGCTCGAGAAGCAGCTGGTCTATTACTGGTTCGAGGGCCGGGGCCGGCACATGAGCCACGACTTCATGACCCGGTTCTACACGGTCGCCGACAGCATGACGATGAACCGCACCGACGGCGGCCTGGTGCGGCTGATCACGCCGGTCCTGGGCGACGAGACCGAGGCCGATGCCGACGCGCGGCTCCGGCGGTTCCTTGCCTCCACCGTTGATCGCCTGCCCCGTTTCATTCCCGAGTAGTCCAAGCGTACACGGAAAGGCCCCTCCCTGCATGTCCGAAGCCGACATTCCGTCCGCCGCCCCTGCCGCTCCGGCGGCCGCGCCCGCCGATCCCGTCGTCTCGATCCTGGTGATCAGCTACAACACCAGGGAGATGACCCTCGACTGCCTGCGCAGCCTCGCGGACCAGACCACGATCCCGCATGAGGTCATCGTGGTGGACAACAACTCCCCCGACGGGTCGGCCGCCGCCATCGCCGAAGCCTTTCCCGAGGTCCGCCTGATCGCGAGCTCGGAGAATTACGGCTTCGCCAAGGGCAACAACGTCGCGGCGCGCCATGCGCGCGGCGAATACGTGCTGCTGCTGAACCCCGACACGGTCGTGCTCGACCACGCGATCGACCGGATCGTCGCCTTCGCCGAGCGCACGCCCGAGGCCCGCATCTGGGGCGGCCGCACGCTCTACGGCGACAGGACGCTCAATTCGGGCAGCTGCAACAGCCTGCAGACGCTGTGGAGCATCTTCTGCCGTACCAGCGGCCTGGCGCTGGCCTTCCGCTCGAGCGCGTTCTTCAACCCCGAGGATTACGGCGGCTGGGACCGCTCGACCGAGCGCGAGGTCGGCTACGTCTGCGGCTGCTTCTTCCTGATCAAGCGGGCGCTCTGGAACCAGCTCGGCGGCTTCGACCTGACTTTCGTCATGTATGGCGAGGAGACCGACATGTGCTACCGCGCCCGGGCCCTGGGCGCGCGGCCGCGGATCACGCCGGAAGCCACGATCATCCACTATGTCGGCGCCTCCACGAAGCGGCGGTCCGACAAGGACGCGCTGGTGCTGAAGTCCAAGGTCACGCTGGCGCGCCGCTATCTGCCGGGCTGGCAGCAGGGGCCGGCGGTGTTCCTGCTGAAGATGTGGCCGCTCAGCCGCAAGTTCGGGGCGCAGATCGTCGCGCGCCTCACCGGCAGCGACCGCGCGGCCGAGACCGCCCGCCGCTGGGGCTCGGTCTGGGACTCCCGCCGGACCTGGCAGGAGGGGTTCGCAACGCAGCGCCACCCCGCGCCGGAGCAGCCCGCGTGACCGGCCCGGCGCTCGCCGGGGATCTCGCCCCGGCGCCGGGCGCGGCGGCCGGCCGGCCGGCGCGGAAGCCCCTCTTCATCATCTGGACCGGCTTCCAGCGCCGCGTCGCCTCGATGGACCAGGTCCTCGGCTTCGACGTGCGCTACATCCCGCCGCCCTTTTCGACGAAATGGCTGAAGCCCTTCGGTTATGTCGTCCAGGCCTTCCAGACCGCGCGCATCGTGCTCGGGCAGCGGCCCGACGAGGTCTGGGTACAGTCGCCGCCGACCTTCGTGCCGCATCTTCTGCTGGCGCTGCGGCCGCTGGCCGGCGGGTTCCGCATCGTCGCCGATTGTCATCACCGGGTGTTCCGGCCGATGTGGTCGCGCGTGCCCGGCACGGTCTGGACGATGAACCGCTGCGACGTCGTTCTGGTGCACAACGACGAGACGCGCCCGGAGGCCGAGGCGATGGGGGTGGATCCGGCGAAGATCCGCGTGCTCGAGGATCCGCCGCCGCTGTCGATGGCGGCGGCCGGGGACCCCGGCGGCGCCCCTTCCGAGGCCGGACCCTACGTGCTGACGCCCTGTTCCTTCGGCGCCGACGAGCCGATCCCGATGCTGCTCGAGGCCGCCCGGCTGGCGCCCGAGATCCGCTTCTGCATCACCGGCAGCCGGCGCAAGGCCGAGGCGCTCGGCTTCACCCGGGACACGCCCGCCAACGTCGTCTTCACCGACTATCTGCCGCTCGACGATTTCGAGCGGCTGCTGGCCGGGGCCACGGTCGTGCTGGGACTGACCGACGCCGAGGGCATCCAGCTCAGCGTCGCCAACGAGGCGCTCGGCGCGAACCGCGCCCTGGTGCTGTCCGACACGCGCATCCTGCGCGCGATGTTCGGCGAGGCGGCGCTGTTCGCGCGCAACACGCCGGAGGAGATGGCCGCGCGCCTGCGCGAGGCCGTCGCCGACCGGCCGGCGCTCGAGGCCCGCAGCGCGGCTCTGAAGGAACGACGCCAGTCGGACTGGCGCAGAGCAGCCGATTCCGTGACGGCGCTGCTGCGCTGACGCTCATCCAGGAAAGGACCAGGCCATGATCATTCCCGTCATCCTCTGCGGCGGATCCGGCACCCGGCTCTGGCCGCTGAGCCGCGCGAGCTACCCGAAGCAGTTCGGCCGCGTGCTCGGCGGACAGAGCCTGTTCCAGGCCTCGGTGGCGCGGCTGCCGGAGCCGGAATTCGCTCCGCCGATCGTGGTGACCGGCGGGGACTTCCGCTTCATCGCCACCGAACAGCTGGCCGGGCTCGGCCGGGCGCCGGGCGCGGTGCTGATCGAACCCGAGGGGCGCAACACCGCGCCCGCGGTCCTCGCAGCGGCGCTGAAAGCGGCGGAGACGGCCCCGGAGGCGCTGTTGCTGGTCTGCCCCTCCGATCACGCGATCCCCGACGGGGAGGCCTTCCGGGAGGCCGTGCGGGCCGGTCTGGACGTCGCCCGCACGGGCCGGCTCGTGACCTTCGGCATCCGGCCGACGCGCGCCGAGACCGGCTATGGCTGGCTGGAGCTCGACAGCGCGCCGGACATGGACGCCCCCCCTGCCCCGCAGCGGCTCCTGCGCTTCGTCGAGAAACCCGTCGCTCCCGACGCCGAGGCGATGCTCGCCGATGGCCGGCATCTGTGGAACAGCGGCATCTTCCTGTTCACGGCCGAGGCGATCATCGCCGCCTTCGAGACCCATGCGCCGGCGCTGACCAAGGCGGTGCGCGCCGCGATGGCCGGCGCCGTCGCCGACCTCGCCTTCCTGCGGCTCGACCCCGCCGCCTGGGCCGACGCGGAGACCGTGTCGATCGACTATGCGGTGATGGAGAAGGCCGAAAACCTCGCGGTGGTGCCCTATGCCGGCTCCTGGTCGGATCTCGGCTCCTGGGACGCGATCGCGCGCGAGATGGGGACGGACGCGGACGGCGTGGCGCTGTCCGGCCCCGCGCATGCGATCGACTGCGAGGACAGCCTTCTGCGCGCTGAGAACCCCGACCAGGTCCTGGTCGGCATCGGGTTGAAGAACGTCGTCGCGATCGCGATGCGCGACGCGGTTCTGGTCGCGGACCTGTCCGACGGCCAGCGGGTCAAGCAGGCCGTCGAACTCCTGAAGGCGCGCGGCGCGCCGCAGGCCGTCGACTTCCCGCGCTTCCACCGGCCCTGGGGCTGGTACGAGACGCTGTCGCTGGGCTCGCGCTTTCAGGTCAAGCGCATCATGGTCCATCCGGGCGGCATCCTGTCGCTGCAGAGCCATGTGCACCGGGCCGAGCACTGGGTCGTGGTCGAGGGCGCGGCGCGGGTCACGGTCGGCTCCGAAGTGCGGCTGCTCGGCGAGAACGAGTCCGTCTACATCCCGCTCGGCGCGGTGCACCGGATGGAGAACCCCGGCAAGGTCGACCTGCACCTGATCGAGGTGCAGTCGGGACCCTATCTGGGCGAGGACGACATCATCCGCTACGAGGACGTCTATGCCCGCGCCTGAATCCGCCTCCGGGCGCATGTTCCGCGCGCGGAACATTTCGCCGCCCGGACGCGGGCCCGTGGATTTGCGCGCCCCGACGGGGAGCGCGGGCATCACGGGCTTCCCGCCCGGTTGCGTGAAGGAGTGACGCGAATGGATCGCTGGTTTTTCATCCATATCATGAAGACCGCGGGGACCTCGTTCCGCACGATGCTCGAGCAGACGTTCGCCGCCGACATCTACCCGACGCGGGAAGAGCTCGCGCAGCATCCCCGCCGCTGGTATCCGACTGCGCCCGAACTCCTGCGGCGGATCGAACAGGGCGAGGTCGACCTGTCGACGCGCCGCTTCCTCTGCGGTCATTATGCGGCAAGTCTCGGGCCCATGCTTCCGGGCCACTGGCGCGCGGTGGCGTTCCTGCGGGACCCGGTCCGGCGCAGTCTGTCGATGATCGCGCACCGTCACAGCAAGGCGAGCCGGCTGAACCGTTTCATCAAGCCGAACATCTCGAAATATCTCGACCGGGAGGATTTCGTCGAGGGCCAGATCCGGAACTATCAGACCAAGGTCTTCGCGATCGATGGAACGGCGGACGTCAACCTGCCGCATGTGGTCGACGACGCGGCCTTCGAACGCGCCAAGACGCGCCTGATGGAGACGGATTTCATCGGACTGACCGAGCAGTACCAGGACTCGATGCGCCTGTTCGAAACGATGTCGGGCATCAAGTTCGCCCCCCTGCCCCACACGAACAGGAGCCGCGGCTATACGCCGACAGACGCCGAGATCGCGCGTATCCGCACGCTCGTGCCCTACGACATAGAACTCTATGAACTTGCCCGGGAAAAACTGCGCGGTCTGATCGCCGCGGCCGTCTGACCCAGGCGGCCTGCGCCGCCCGGGTCGGGTCGCGATCAGAACAGATCCGGCAGGTCCGTCGCGCGGAACTCGGCTCCGATTCCGTCGATCACGATGCTGACGTCGCGACCGTTATCGATATCCAGGACGACATCGGCGCCCTGGCTGCCAATGGAGACATCCCCGGAGAACGCGTCCAGTTCCGGAAGATCCATGGCCGCGTCGATCTTGACCGCTCGTCCATTGCTCCAGACGTCGATGGGGTTTCCGCCCCGCTTGTCGCTGAACGTGCCGGCGTCGAAGTTGCGGAAGATCAGCGTGTCGCCGTTCGAGAAGTCGAGGTCGTTTATGACGACCTTCTGACCGTCCTTCAGCTTGTTGTAGTTGACGCGGAACGTTTCGCTCGGACCCGAAGACGACTCCGTGTTCACGGGGCTGCCAGACGAAGAGGCGTCATCGACTGCGGAATCGCCGGAATTCTGTGCGGAACTGGAGTTGGAGTTGGAAGACGCGCCGGCATTGCCGCCCGCCTTCTGGTTCGACGCCGAATAGATGTCCGGGGAGTTCCTGCCGTCGCCGCTCCAGTGCAGGTACTTCTTGTTCTCGACGGAATTGCCCGTGACGGTCCACGTCCTCTGGGCCTCCGGAACGCTCGGGGCGATATTGTTCTTTATGACGATATTCTTGGACTCGTACGAGGCAT
>CAYGKX010000086.1:10685-12185 GCA_964350225.1 uncultured Rhodospirillaceae bacterium
GCGGAACGTTGATCGCGGAATTCCCGGATACGCCCGGATTCTTGACGATCTGGTTGTTCTGGATGACGACGCCGTCGCCGTGGTTGATCGAAATTCCGTGCGTCTGGCCCGTGCTGAGAAAGTTCCCCTCGATCAGGATGTCACGGTGATAGGCGTTCTTGTTCCCGTTATTGGCGCTGTCATTCGTGAAGAAGATCCCGTGGGACTGTTCGGGATTGATGATCACGTTGTCGCGGATCACCACGTCTCGCGAACCCGCATCGGGGTTCGTCGCGAACTGGATCGCATCCTTGTGCTTGACGTTCGGATTCGAATTCATGCCGCGAAAGTCGTTGCCCTCGATCAGCATCGACGTCGCCCCCGACACGAGCAGCGAGTCGTTCGACATTCCGCGGAAGTCGTTGTCGAGCACCTTGACGTTCGTACTGGTCGCGATCCGAATTCCGTTCTTGAAGTCGGACACTTCCGAATCCGAGATGACCACGTTGCGGGAATTCACGACCTGAAGGCCGATGCCCGCGCCGTATTTTCCGACGATCTGGCCTTCGATGTCCAGATTGGCAAACGTGGCGTTTTCGACGCCCTTGACGAAGAAGGGCTTGTTCGAACCGGATTTTCCCGGGATGTAGTCGAGCTTGAGATCTCGCAACTCGAAGTTCGTCACGCCCTGAATTCTCAGGTCGGTTATCACCGCGGGATTGTTTGCGTTCTCCGACTTTATCGTGACCTTCTGCCCGAAGTTCAGATGGGAGTTCCACTTGCTCTCGTACATGGTCAGCGAATAGTTTCCGCTCGACAGCAGTATCGTATCTCCACTGCGCACGTCGCGGACCGCTCCGTCGAGTTGGGATTGGTTGGAAACTCGCAGTATGGCCATGCCACGTTCCTTTCAGTCTCTTGGATCCGCGGTCTGCGGATCATTGCGCCGGCCCCGTCAGTGATGGCCGTTACAAGTTAAGGCGAACAAAACCAGACGGCAGGACAAAGCCCCCGCCGAACAACATGCAAACTGCGCCGGACGCAGAGAATACGTCACCGTCTGCGCGGATCAGTCCGCAAGCATGTCAGGTATTGATCCGATACGGCTGTCTTTTCAGCCCTTCATTCTTCGTCACTGTCCCTGTCTTTACTCCAAAGCACATCGCCGAGGCGCCAGAGCACCCGTCGTTACTGACTGGGACAGTGCGGCGCGAGCGGAAATGGGTCAAGCGCGTAAGACTCGCGGCCCGGGCTTCGGCAAATTCTCGCCGCCGGGTTTCGTAGAGGGAACGATCAGATGAGACTTGCGTTGCCGCCGGACGGCCCTTAGCCGTCGATTGTGCCCTCATAGCTCAGCCGGTAGAGCGTCTGATTTGTAATCAGAGGGTCGGGAGTTCGAGTCTCTCTGAGGGCACCAGATCTCCGGTCATCGCCTTGCGGCGCGACCCGGGCCTGCGAAAGACTGGGGTGGCGGAGAGAGAGGGATTCGAACCCTCGAGACGGTTCCCCGCCTACACACTT
>CAYGKX010000087.1:0-12000 GCA_964350225.1 uncultured Rhodospirillaceae bacterium
GGAACGGGAGCCGATGTACGACCCCAACCCCCGTCTCGATCGTGTCGAGGAGGCGCCCATCCATCCGGTACGGCTGAGCCATGCCGTGCTCACCACGTCCCGGTTGCGGGAGCTGAGCCGCTTCTACAGCGAGGTCGGCGGCCTCGCCGTCGTTACCGAGGAGCCGGACATCGTGCTGCTGAGGAGCGGCGGGCATGCCGGGCCGTTCGATCTGGCGCTCGCCGCCGCCGGCGAGGGGCAGGAAACGGGCCTCCACCATTTCGCCTTCGAACTGGCACCCGACACCGACATGGCGGCACTCGGCGACCGGCTGGCCGGCGACGGGATCGCGGTCGACCGTGTCTGGCAGGGCGGCGGCAAGTCGAGCCTTTTCCTGCGCGACCCCGACGGCTGGCGGATCGAGTTCCTTGTGAGATCCGATCCGCACCGGGCGGTCGCTGCCGGGGCCGCGCCGGCGGAACGGATCTTCGCCATCTGAGCACCATCCTCTCCGCGGCGCCGGCGGGGCGGGGAGGCGGGCACCATCCCCGTCCGACTCCTCGGCTTCAGCCGGCCAAGGGCCGTCTTCGGAAGGCGAGGCGCATCTGCTTCTCGATTTCGATCAGGGCGAAGAAGGCGGCGCCGACGGCGACGATCAGGAGTCCGTCCAGGAACGGCACGTCCCGGGTCCCGAAGATGCCCTGCAGCGGCGGGAGATAGGTGACGAGAAGCTGCGCGGCCGTGACCGCCACGACGCAGGCCCAGACTATCTTCGTGCCCAAAGCGGCCTTCCAGGTGAGCGATGCGCCGTAGATGTTGCGAATGAAGAAGAGGTGGAAGATCTCCAGCACCGCGAGCATGTTCATCGCCATCGTCTGTGCCAGGGCTTCGTCGTAACCGCGATCCGTCGCATAGGCGAAGATCCCGAAAACTGCCGCGAGGAAAAGGGTCGACACCAGGACGATGTGCCAGACAAGTTCGCCGGAGAGCAGCGGTTCGTGCTTCCGCCGGGGCGGGCGGTGCATGGAGCCGGGTTCGGAAGGTTCGAAGGCGAGGGCGATGCCCAGGGTCGTCGCGGTGATCAGGTTGATCCACAGGATCTGCACGGCGGTGATCGGCAGGGTCAGGCCGACGAGCAGCGCGACGACGATGGTCATGGCCTCCCCCGCGCTGGTCGGCAGGGTCCAGCTGATGACCTTCTTGATGTTGTCGTAAACGGTGCGGCCTTCCCGCACCGCCGCGGCGATCGATGCGAAATTGTCGTCCGCCAGCACGAATTCGGCGGCTTCCTTCGCCGCCTCGCTGCCTTTCCGTCCCATGGCGATCCCCACATCGGCCCGTTTCAGCGCGGGGGCGTCGTTCACGCCGTCGCCGGTCATCGCGACGGTGAGGCCCCGGGACTGGAGCGACGTGACGAGCCGTAGCTTGTGCGCGGGGGAGGTGCGCGCGAAGATGTCGGTGTCCTGGACCGCATCCGCGAGGGCGGTATCGTCCATCGTCTCGATGTCCGCCCCGGTGAGGACGTTTTCGCAATTCGTCAGGCCGATCAGCCCGGCGATGGCGCGGGCGGTCGCTGCGTGATCGCCCGTGATCATCTTGACCCGGATTCCCGCCGCGTGACACTCGCCCACCGCCTCGATCGCTTCGGGCCGGGGCGGGTCGATCAGCCCGACGAGCCCAACGAGGGTCAGGCGGCCGTCCAGATCGGCGGTATTCAGGACGGTATGTTCCTGGGGCATGTCGCGCACGGCCACGGCGATGACCCGCTGTCCCTCCGCAGCCAGCGCATCGACGGCCGCATGCCACCGGTCCCTGTCGAGCGCCTGGATGCCGCCGCCGCCCTCGCGTTCGTCGATGCAGAGCGCCAGCACGGCTTCGGGTGCGCCCTTGACGTGGATGCGGGCATGGCCTGCAGGGTCGTGATGCAGGACCGCCATATAGCGATGGGCCGCATCGAAGGGTATCGCGTCGGTCCGGCTCCAGTCCCGAAAGGAATCCGCGCCCGCGCCGGCGATCTTTCCGGCCAGCGCAAGCAGCGCCCCTTCCATCGGGTCGCCCTGGACCCGCCAGCCGCTCGCGGCGCCCTGCAGCGCGGCGTCGTTGCACAGGCCGGCCGCGCGGGCCATCTCCATCAGGGCCGGGTGTTCTTCGAGGGGAGCGACCGCGTCGTTCCAGAGGACATCGCCGTGGGGGGCGTAGCCGTCGCCGGTGACCCTGTAGACGCGGCCGGCCGCGGCGAGTGCCGTCGCCATCATCTCGTTCCGGGTCAGCGTGCCGGTCTTGTCGGAGCAGATGACCGAGACGGAGCCGAGCGTTTCGATGGCCGGCAGGCGGCGGACGATCGCGTTCCGCCGGGCCATGGCCTGCACGCCGACGGCGAGCGTGATGGTCAGGACGGCGGGCAGTCCCTCCGGGATCGCGGCGACGGAGAGCCCGACGACGGCCATGAAAAGCTGGGCGAAGGGCAGGTGGCCGACGAAATAGCCATAGGCCAGGAGGCTCGCCGCGACCGTGAGGATGAAGAGGGTCAGCCAGCGGGCGAAGACGTCCATCTGGCGGACCAGCGGCGTGGTCAGGGTGGGGACCGCGGCCAGCATGCCACTGATGCGGCCGATCTGGGTGTGGCTCGCCGTGGCGCCGACCACGCCGCGCCCCATGCCGGCCGCGACGAGGGTGCCGCTGAAGATCATCGAGGACCGGTCGCCGAGCGCGGCCGTCTCGGCGACGGGTGCGGTTCCCTTGTCGACCGGGACGGATTCGCCCGTCAGGATCGCTTCTTCCGCCTTCAGGCCGCGGGCCTCGATCAGGCGCAGGTCCGCCGGAACCCGGTCGCCGGCCTCGACCAGGACAATGTCGCCGGGGACGAGCTCGGTCGCGTCGACGCTCTGCCGTCGTCCCTCGCGCAGAACGGCCGATCGGGGCGCGAGCATGCCGCGAATGGCCGCCATGGCCTGCTCGGCGCGCCCCTCCTGGACGAAGCCGATGATGGCGTTGGCGATCACGACCGCCAGGATCACGCCGGTAGCCACCCAATGCTGCAGGACGGCGGTGACGACGGCGGAAGCGATGAGCACATAGATGAGGACGTTGTGAAAGTGGCGGAGGAAGCGCAGGACCGGGTGGATCCCGGCCGTCACCGGCAGGCGGTTGGGGCCGTGCTCGGCAAGGCGGGAGGCGGCCTCGGCGGCGCTCAATCCGTTTTCCGTCGCCCCCAGGGTGCGGAGCGCGTCGTCCTTCGACGCGGCATGGAGGCTTTCGGACGGCGCGTGGCGGGTCACCGTGGCGGCACCCTCAGCCGTCGCGTCCTAGGCCGTGCAGCTCCAGCATCAGCCCGACGACGGTCATCAGGTCGGCGAGGGTCAGGATACCGACGACCCGGCCCTGCTCCGTCACGACCAGCCGCTTTTCCCGGCTTTTCTGGAGGCGCTGGAGCGCTTCCATCGCGGGCAAGTCGGACTGGACGGAAATCTCGGGACGAAGCGGGGTCATGACCCCGCCGACCGTCGTTCCGGGCCACTCCGCTTCGTGGACCCCACGGACATGTTTCAGGCCGACCAGCCCGACGGCCCGGTTCCCGTCGATCACCGGATAGGTGCCGAAATGGTGCCGGTAGACATATTCCGAGACGAGCTCGGCCAGGCTCGTGGCCGCCGGGACGGTGACGGGATCGCGCGTCATGAAGTCGCCCACCTTGTGGCCGGTCATGACGCTGGAGAGTTCCAGTCGCAACAGCTCCGACTGTGCCGCGCCGCGCAGGAACAGGCCGATGACGAACCACCAGATGCCGCCGATCACGCTGCCCCAGAGCAGGAAGAATGCCGCGCCCAGGCCCATCAGGCCGGCCCCGGCCCACAGGCCGAAGCGGGCGGCGAGACGAGTCGCCCGGCCGAAATCCCGCCAGTGCCCCCACAGGGCGGCGCGGAACACGCGCCCGCCGTCGAGGGGAAAGGCAGGGAGCAGGTTGAAGCCGGCCAGGACGAGGTTGATGAGCGCCAGATAGCCCACGACGGTGGCGACCGGACCCGGCCAAGCGACGCCGGATGCGACCGCCAGCCAGCAGAGGAGGCCGATGACGACGCTCGCGATCGGGCCGGCGATCGCCATGTAGAGTTCCGCCTTCGCGTTCGGCGGCTCCGCCTCCATTTCCGCGACGCCGCCGAAGATGAACAGGGTGATGCCGCCGATGGGGATGCCGAAGCGCTTGGCGACGACCGCATGGGACAGCTCGTGCAGCAGGATCGACAAGAGGAGGCCGAGCGCCGCCGACCCGCCCATCACCCAGTAGACCGCCGTGTCCTGCCCCGGCAACTCCTTGGGGAACACACCCGCGGCCAGGGTCCAGGAGATCAGGGCGGCGAGCAGCAGCCAGGAGGCATCGACCCTGACGGGGATGCCGAGAATTCTGACGATTTCCAGCCGGGCACCGAACATCCTCACCTTCCTCCGGATATGCCGGGTCGGGGGAGACTGAATGACATGCATTACTGCATAGTCCTGCCGCTTGGTCGCGCATTGATGCGCGTCAAACCGGCGGTGCCACCAGTTGTTGCGGTCGCGCCGCCGCGCTCCGATGCTGCCGTCGGGCGGCGCCAGGTTGCGATGGCGGTTCGCGGTGACCGCGTGGGGCTATGGCGCTGGACGCGCGAGCGCGCTTCCCGGGGGTCTCGATGGTGCCGAAGATGGATGCCGGTCAGTGGTTCGTCGGTGCGACATGCGGCCATGCGTCAGGCCTCGGCACCGGAAGGCGGCCGAAGCGAACCGGGCGGCTGGCAGCTTGCCACTCTGTAAGCGTCAGCGCCTTACGCTTCCCCGGTTTTCCGCCGGGGGATGCAGCGGGCGAAGATGCGGCAGTCGTTCGATCGATAGCAGACCCTCGATCAGCCCGTCCCGTGCCTCCGCTGACATGTCGTGTGTCAGGGTTTCGAACTTGGCGCGCAGCCGCGTCTCGACCCGGTCCAGATCCGTATCCGGTTCGCCGACATCGGCATAGGCGCGCTCCCGGGTTCCGTCCCTGAACGCGACCTCGACATGGGCAGCGGTGAAATGAACCTCCGGGTCGATCTCGATCCGGCACCGCTCCGCCAGGGCATGGAGAGAGGCATCGCCCGTCAGTTCGTCGGCGAAGGCGGCCGGGTTCCCGGTGTCGTGTCCGGCGAGGTACAGCGCGACGCAGAAGGCGAGGTTGAACTTGGCAGCGAGGCCGCTGGCGGGGGGCGGTGTGAGGACCATCTGGTGATACACGCCCTCGATCCGGACAATGACAGTGTCGACCGTCTCGGGCGACAGGGGACGGCGCGCCGCGATCTCCCGGAGGGCCTCCAGCGGGCTGAGGACCACGAAACAGGCCGCATGGTGTTTGAAGATGTTGCGGTAGAGGTGCCAGCCACCCTTGGGCGGGGTGAAGGTGTGCGCCTCGTGCATCTCGCCGGCGAACAGGCGCGCCAGGCCGTGCGGCGCTTCGATCATGTCTCGGGCCGCGCCTATATCCGCCCTGGCCAGGCGCGCCGCGACAAGACCGGCCCGTGCGGTGTGCCCCATCGAAAAAGACTTGGTGTCGCCGCCGAACCCGGCCTGGAGGCCGGAGGCCTGCATGGCCGCGAGGGCGAGCGCGACCGTCATCCGGTCCGGATCGAGCCCCAGGACCCGGCCGCAACCGGCCGCCGCCCCGATCACGCCTGTGACGGTCGACGCCTGCCAGCCATTCTGGAAATGCCCAGGCGCCAGAAGCCGGCCCATACGGCAGGCCGTCTCGAATCCGGCGACGAACCCGGCGAGCAGGTCGGCGCCGCTCGCGCCTTCCGCCTCGGCGAGGGCCAGGACTGCGGGCGCCACGGGCGCCGTCGCGTGGCCGGGGATCTCGTTCTGTACGTCGTCGAAATCCAGGACATGGCCGGCGGCGCCGTTGACCTGCGCCGCCTGAGGTGCGGGAAGGCGCAGGCCAGCATGGATGACGGTCGCCGCGGGACTGCCGCCATCTTCCTCCGCGAGCAGGCGCAACCGTCGTACCGGCCCCTCATTCCAGCCGGCCCAGGCCACGCCATACCAGTCCATCAGGGCCAGCCGCGCGATTCTCAGCGCGTCGCCGGGGACGTCGGCGAGGTCGACGGCAGCGGCGAGGCTGGCGAGACGCGCGGTGACGCCGAGAGTGGAGGCATCTGCCGGCGATGAAGGCATGTCGGTTGCCGAAGCGGAGGTCATGGAGGTCCTCGGGTGGTGGTCGCGTCGCGCAGATGCGATGCCCTGACCCTTCCTCTAGCCTGTCATGCCGGGATCGCAAAGAGTCTGACTGGACAGCCTCGACCGCTTCCGGCCTTGGTTACTCCGTGACTTCGCTCTTCAGGATATGCTTTTGGAGCTTTCCGGTGGCGTTGCGCGGCAACGGTGTTTCGCGCAGCAGGATCAGGCGGGGGATCTTGTAACTGCCGATCCGGCCGCGGCAGTGGGCCTGCACCGTCTCCAGGGTCGGGGGCGCACCCGGTTCAGGCACGACCACCGCGCAGACCGCTTCGCCCCACCGCGGGTCCGGCAGTCCGATCACGGCGACCTCCGCGACACCGGCGCAATCCGCCAGCGCCGCCTCGATCTCCGCCGGATAGATATTTTCGCCGCCGCTGACGATCATGTCCTTGCGACGGTCGACGATATAGAGATAGCCGTCCTCGTCCCGATAGGCGAGGTCGCCGGAGCGGAACCAGCCATCCGCAAAGGCCTCTTCGGTCGCCTGGGGGTTGCGCCAGTAGCCGTCGAACAGGTGAGGGCCGCGTATCATCACCTCTCCGACTTCGCATGCCGGCAGGGGCGCACCTTTTCCGTCGACGATCTTCAGGTCGGTGTGAAAGAAGGGGAGGCCTGCGGACCCGGCCTTCGGAACGACATGGGACAAATCCACGCAGGTCGCCGGGCCGGCTGTCTCGGTCGAGCCGTAGGTCTGCTGGACAGGGATCCCCAGAGTATCGAAGGAGCGGATCAGGCCCGGCGGCACGGGCGCGCCGCCTGCCAGGATCCAGCGCACGCTGGACAGGTCGGCATCCACGCTTTCCTGCGTGTCGAGCAGCCCCTGCAGCATGGCGGCGACGGCAAAGAAGTGGTTCACCCCTTCGCGTTCGATCAGCCCGAGAACCTCGTTGGGTTCCCAGGCCGGCAGGAGAATGGCCGTCGCCCCCATATGGGTGAAGATCGTGGCAAAAGACATGCCGCCGACATGAAACATCGGCACGGGCACCAGATTGACGTCGCCCAGGCGGTAATCGAGCGTCGCTGCCATCGTGGTCGAGACCCAGAACATCTGATCGTGGGTCAGAACGGCGCCCTTGGGTCGCCCGGTGGTGCCGGATGTGTAGACAAGAAGGAGCGGGTCGGTTCCGCCGCCCGAGCGCGGTGCGGGGCCGCTACCCGCCTCCTCGAGCGCCCCGGCCCAGGCGGCGCCGAGCGCGAGGGTTCCCTCAAGTGCGGGTATGGAACCGACATCGTCGACGGTCGCTGCGAAATCGGCCTCGTGAACGAGAAGCCGCGCACCTGAATTTTCGAGGATGTAGGCGACTTCGGGTGCCGCGAGCCGCCAGTTTATATTGCACAGGACGGCGCCGATACGCGCCGCCGCATAATACAGCGCGCAGAATTCGATACCGTTGCGCAGGAGGGCCGCGACCCGGTCGCCCGGTTGAATGCCGCGTACGGCGAGCATCGTCGCGGTCCGCTCCACCAGGGCGTCGAAGGCACGGAAGTCGAGGCGGTGCGGGCCGGAGATAATCGCCGTCCGGTCGCCGTCGAGAAGTGCGCGGCGGGCCGCGAAATCGCCGATATTCAGGGGCACCGCGCGCTCACTTCCGGAAGGGGCCGTCACGCGCTTCGAGGAAGGCGCGCATGCCTTGCTGAACCAGGATTTCGAGCAGCGCTTTCTGCTCCGGGAAGTCCGCGCCGATGACGAGCGTATCGGCGAGGCCGTGCTGTCGTACCGTTGTCGACAGGCCGATCACATCGTAGGCGGCGCGCAGGCTGCGCTTTGTCATCTGCAGGGAATAGGCGGGCACCTGCGCGATGCGCGCGGCATAGGCCCAGGCCGCCTCATCCAGATCGGCGAGCGGGACGACCTTGTTGACGAGCCCGAGCCGGTAGAGCTCCTCCGCGCCGACCAGGTCGCCCGTGTAATAGATCTCATGGACCGGCTTGGCGTGGGTGAGGAAGGGGAGGATCAGAAAGGGCGACAGCGCCCCATGCCGGATCTCCGGTTCGCCCAGCCGCGTGGTGTCCGCCGCAAGTGCCAGGTCGCAGGACAGGGCGAGGGCCGATCCGGTCCCGACGGCATAGCCGTTGATGGCCGCGATGACCGGTTGCGGCTGGTTCCAGACGGCGAAGAACAGCTCGAGGTTGGAACGGATCAGCGCTTCAAGTTCGGCCAGCGACGTGTCGCCGACCGCTTCCAGGTCCCAGCCCGTGCAAAAGGCCTTGTCGCCGGCGCCGGTCAGGACGATGGCCTTGATTTCCGGGTCGCGTCCCAGGTCGGCAAGGGCGTCGATCAGCGCTCGATCGGTGATGGTCATGCGCAGGGCATTCAGCCTGTCCGGCCGGTCGATTGCGATACGGGCCACAGGGCCGCGAATGTCCAGGCTCAGATCGGGATAGCTCTTCATGCCGGCCTTTCGGATCGGATGCCGCTCGGCGGCGATTGCCGGGATGACGCTCCCGCTCGACGAATCTCGAATATGTATTCGACTTTCACTTTCGATCAGAATGAAATAGCGTATGAAACAAATCAAGAGGCGGACGAGGTTCCAGGATGGTGCCTTGGCCCGCACCGGGAGGCAGGTCTTTTGTGCGTCAACAGAGGGAGACGAGAACCATGACGATTTCGAGCATTCGTGCGCTGGGCGGCGGCATCGCCGCCGTTGCGCTGCTCGCCGCGGCCGGTACCGCCCAGGCGGCGACCATCAAGCTGGAAACCTACGCGGGTCCCAAGCATGCGATGAACTCGGTCGCCTGGCCGTCCTGGATCAAGCAGCTCGAAGCCGCGAGCAAGGGCGGTATCAAGGTCAACATGAGCTACCCGCCGATCAATCCGCGGGACCTCTACGACCGGGTGCGCGAGGGTATTGCCGACATGGCCTGGATCACCCATGGCTACACCACCGGCCGCTTCGTCCTGACCGACATGGCAGAGTTGCCTGGCGCAGACGGCAATGCCCAGCAGATCTCGACCGCCTACTGGCGGACCTACACCAAGCATTTCATGGACAAGAACGAGCACAAGGGGGTCGTGCTCCTGGCGCTCTTCACCCATGGCCCCGGCATGATGCACACGCGCAAGGCCGTGCCGACCGTCGCTTCCGTCAACGGCCTGAAGATCCGGACCGGCGGTGGCGTGCAGAGCCAGATCGCAAAGCGTCTGAATCTTGTCAGCGTCTCGGCGCCGGCGACCAAGGCCCAGGAGCTGCTGGAGCGGGGTGTTGCCGACGGCATCTTCTTTTCGCTGGAGACGATCACGAGCTTTCGCCTCGGCGGCGTGGTCAAGTACCACTACTCTCTCCCCGGCGGCCTCTATAACGCCAGCTTCGCGGTCATCATGAACGCGAAGAAGTTCGCCGGCCTCAGCGATGCGGAGAAGGCCCAGTTGAAGAGCGTCACGGGCGAGAAGCTGTCGAGCCTGATCGGCGCCACATGGGACGGCGCGGACAAGGTCAGCTACGACGCATTGACCAAGGCGGGCGGCCATACGATCGCCGATTTCGCGCCGCCGATCGCCGCGGACATCAAGAAGAAGCTGTCGGACCTCGACGGCCTCTGGATTGAACGCGCCAAGAAGGAAGGCATTGCCGACCCGGCCGCGATCCTCAAGGAGTTCCGGCAGGAGGTGCAGAACGTGAAGGCTGGCAAGTAGCCGGTCCGATACGGGTACACTCATGTCGGAAACGGAAAGGGCGGTCGCCGGCTGGCGCAGCGGCGGCCGCCTGACGACGGCGATCCACCTGCTGTCCGGCGGGGCGGCTGGTGTGATCCTTTTCGTCATCATGATGGTCACGATTGTCGACGTGGTGGGGCGGGATCTGTTCAACGCCCCGCTGCCGGGGGCCTTCGAGACGACGCAGCTTCTGATGGCAGCCCTGATCTATGCCGGGTTGCCTTCGGTCTCGCGTCAGGAGAGCCACATCACCGTCGACCTCCTCGACCCGGTCACGCCGGCCGTCCTCATGCGCGGCCGACAGATCCTCGTCAACCTGATTGTCTGTGGTTGCCTGGGCGTCATCGCCTGGCGGCTCTGGGTGTTGGCCGAGAAGATCCGCGACTATGGCGACGTGACCGAATATCTCCGGATACCGCGAGCTCCGATGATCTATTTCATGTGCGCGCTGGCGGCCATCGCGGCCGTCGTGGCGCTCGCCAACATCTTTCGCTATCTGCGCGGCGCCCGGGCGCCGGCGCCGGGCTTCGCCTGACACCATGATCGCAGCAGGTATCGGCTTCCTGGCCGTCATCTTCATGGTCTTCCTGCGCATCCCCATCGCCTTCGCGATGGCGATCGTCGGGACCGTCGGCTTCGCGCTTCTCAACGACTGGGGGCCGGCCTTCTACCTTGTTGGCCAGACCGCCCGGACGACGGCGGAATCCTACGAACTGTCCGTCGTGCCGCTTTTCATCCTCATGGGCAATTTCGTTGCGCGTTCGGGCCTGTCGAACGAGCTGTACGCCGCGTCCCACGCCTTTCTCGGGCATCGGCGCGGCGGGCTCGCCATGGCGACCATCGTCGCCTGCGGCGGGTTCAGCGCGATATGCGGCTCCTCGTTGGCCACCGCCGCGACGATGGCCAAGGTCGCCATGCCGTCGATGCGCCGCTACGGCTATGGCGATAGCCTCGCAACGGGCGCGATCGCAGCAGGGGGCACTCTGGGCATTCTGATCCCGCCCAGCGTCATCCTCGTCATCTATGGCCTGATTACCCAGACGAGCGTAACCAAGCTCTTCGCCGCCGGGATCCTGCCGGGGCTCCTCGGCGTCCTGTGCTATCTCGGCGCGGTGCGCTTCATCATCTGGCGCCGTCCGGAGCTCGGCCCCCCCGCCGAGCGAATGGCCTGGGCCGGACGGCTTGCCGCGCTCAAGGACATCTGGGGCGTTATCATTCTCTTCGTCGTGGTGATCGGCGGCATCTATGCCGGCATTTTCACGCCGACGGAGGCTGCGGGCATCGGCGCCTTCGGCGGGTTCCTCTTCGCACTTGGCCGGCGCACCCTGACCTGGCGGGTTCTGTTCGAGATCCTGGCGGAAACGGCGACGACGACGGCGATGCTCTTCGTGGTCCTCATCGGCGCGCTCGTCTTCGCCAATTTCGTCAACGACACGCAGATGCCGCAGGAGCTCGCCAAGGCGATCACCGGGCTCAACGTGCCGCCGCTTGCGGTGATCCTCGTGATCCTCCTGATCTACCTGGCGCTCGGCTGTGTCTTCGAAAGCCTGTCGATGCTGCTCCTCACCGTGCCGGTCTTCGTGCCGCTCGTACAGGGCCTGAATTTCGACCTGATCTGGTTCGGCATCGTCGTCGTTGTGGTGACGGAAATCAGCCTCATCACGCCGCCGATCGGCATGAATGTCTTCGTCCTGCGCGGCGTCCTGCCGGAGGTATCGACCGGGACCATCTTTCGCGGAGTTACGCCCTTCTGGTGCGCGGACATCGTGCGTCTGGCGCTTATCGTCTTGATCCCGCCGATCGCGCTGTTCCTGCCCTCGCTGGTCTGACCGGACGCGCCAGGGTCGATCAGGCGGCCGCGGGCTTCCGGTATTTGTGGTTGGCGTTGAACTTCCCGGCCAGGAAGTCGCCCCAGACGACCGGCTCGTAGCGGGCCGGGTTGTCCGGACCCTTGCAGCTCTCGATGCATTCGACGACGGCGGTGACGTCTGGGTCGAAGAAGAAGGGCAGGGAATAGCGGTCCCGTCCGGGCGCGTTGTTGACCCGATGGAGGGTCGACAGAAACCGGTCGTTGGTCCAGCGCATCAGCATGTCCCCGACATTGACGATGAAGACGCCTGGAAGGT
>CAYGKX010000088.1:0-11986 GCA_964350225.1 uncultured Rhodospirillaceae bacterium
CTCGCCAGGCTGTTGCATTCGACCCGCACGACCTGAAGCTTATGCAAACGCGTCTTCGTGAACGGCTTCCCACCATCCGCTTCTACGACGCGTGTGCGTCCTTCAATTGGCTCGATTATGCGGCCATGACTCGGCGGTACGAGGAAGATCGCGAAGACTACCGCACGATCATGCTGCCCCGGTCGGAATGGCATATGCGCTATCTCGACGGCCTGGTTCAGGACGATCATGTGACTGTAGGTGCTTGGTGCGAACCGCCGGGGTGGACGTTCCAACATTCCGAGCCGGACGAAGACGGCCGTATCAAACTCACCGGCAACCGTCTGGCCTCGCTTCGGCTCCCGATGTGCTGGTTCGAAAATGGGTCGAGAAAGGCGTATTGGCCGGAGCCGCCAGTGCGCGTCAGTGAAGACGAGCCGATCAATCTCGTCCCGGTGCCTGTCCAAACCAATCACGACCCTAAGAACCCGGACCATGCCGCGTTCGCACGCGGGGTCTGGTCCGTCCTGAACAAGCAGATGACAAACCGGATGGTCGTCTACGACCAGGACAGTTTCGAACGAATCGGGCCCGTGGCGAAAGGCAGCATGCTTTGGGCCGGCGCACACGCATGCGCCTGGACCGAAGCGCATCCGCGGAACTTCATCCGCTGGGGCCGGACGCTCTACCGGGCCAGCTAGCTACCGGGCCAGCAAGCTTCTGTCGGAAGCGAACCCGCCTTCTACCGCTTGCCGCATGGATAGCCCGCGCGCCAGGAGACCATGAGGGCGTCGGCGGCGGAATGGTTGAGGGCGGTCGGGTTCTTGCGGGCCCAGGCGATGTAGGTGCGGCGGAGGAGGTCGACCGAGACGCTGGCCGGGAGGCAGGCGACGGGCTTGGTGACCGATCCGACCCTGGCGAGGATGAGGTAGGTGTCCACCGCCCCCTTGATGAAGGCGAAGCAGGTGGTCGTCTTGACCTTGTCGCGGGTGCTTTCGCAGAAATTTTGTAACTGCGCGCCGTTGAAGTCCTGGGCCGACGCCGTTCCGGTAAACAGAAACATGCCGGCCGCCACAGCGATCGCAGGCATCGTCTTTCTCAAACGCATTGTGAGTCGTCCTTGATCCGACAATTTTTCACCCGAGGATGAGGAAAGTCTCGCGATCATCCACCTCCGGCTCGGGCATACTTAACCGAATATTCGCGATCGAAAAGATCAGTAAAAGGTTAATTGTCTTATTATCTATCGCGAATGGTCTGTAATTGGTCTGAAATATCAAAGGATGTTTCTTGTCAAAGCAGTTTGGCTGTGTAAAGTCACTATTATGAGAACGTGGGAGGGGAGCTTTCAATACCTCTAAAGAACACAATAATGAGGGCACACAGGCACGTTCTGTTTGGAGATCTATCAAGGAGTTAACACGTCATGTTGCGAATAAATGAAGGTTCTTCGAGGACGATCCTCAAAGCTGGGGCCTGCCTCTTCGCTCTCAGCCTGATCGCGGCTTGTCAGTCTTCGGACGGCGTGAATGTCACTACCAGTTCCGTTCCCAAGACGGTCGACGACGGCAACGACAGTGCCGACGGCGGCGGAGACGGCAATGGCAACGGGAACGGCAATGGCGGCGGAGACACCGCAAGCAACACCGGAACGGTCGGCAAGGTCGGCGATGTCGCCGGCAAGACGGGCGGCAAGGTTCTTCATGTCGCCGGCAGCACGACCATCCTGCTCGCGGCGGTACTCGACGGTACAGGCGACCGCCTGCCCTCTCCGGTCGGCGGCGTTGTCGACAAGACCGGGACCGTTGTCGGCGCTGTCGGCACCAAGGTCGTTACGACCGGTGCCGCGCTTCGCGCCGACGGCCTGAACGCCATCCCGCCGGTCGGCAAGACCGTGACCGTCGTCGATGGCCTGACGGCCAGCCTCCTGAAGGCGTCGGTGACCAATCACACCCTGCTCGGCTACAGCAACCCCGCCAGCAACCAGCTGGTGAACGCCTCCGTGCTGTCCAACACCGCTCAGACGGGCAAGTCGGCCGTCTCGGCCGGCGTGCTTTCGACGGGATCGGTCGCGAAGGTCAGCGTCGCGGGCAAGACCCTGGTCAACATTCCGGCCGGTGGCGGCTCGGGCGGCGGCGGCGGCACCGCGGGCGGCGTGGTCGGCGGCACGACCGGTGCGGTCGGCGGCTTGCTGAACAAGGTCGTCTCGATCAACAAATAGGACGTCGCGTCGAGAGGGCGGCGGCAGCTCCCGACCGGAGCCACCGCCGCCCTACTCTTCGGCCGCTGCCGGATTTCGGACCCAAGCATGCGTTCCCCGAAACGCGCTCCGACAATCAACGGCAGCCCGGGCGCCGTTACCCGCGCCCGATACTCGGCGACGATGCGCCGTCCGGCTCCCATTCCAGCCGGGCGATTCCCCTCCCGGCGCTGATGTCCCGGCCCCGATGTCCGGCCCCAATGTCCCCGCTCCGGCGCAGCTTACGGAGACAGCCCCCGTGTCCTTGCCGCCCCGCATCCTTGTGCGCGCTTTTCTCGTCTCTGCCGCTCTCGGGCCGATTGCGCTGTCGCTGCCGGATGCCGTGGCGCAACAGAGCCCCGAAGGGTTCGGCAACGAGCGTATAGACCGGGCCCCATCGGCTCCCGGTCGCGGGCCGGGGCTCGGCGTCCCGACCGGCGGCGGGAAAAGCCGGGCGCCGGCCGCCATCGCCAAGCTGCGTTTCGTCCTGAAGAGCATCCGCGTCGTCGGCGCCAAGTCCGTACCGGTCTCGGTCCTGCAGCCGATCTACGCCCAGATCCTGAACAAGCAGGTCACAGGCGCGCACATCTATCTGGTTGCGAACGGCATCGCCGAGATCTACCGCCGCCGGGGCTTCGCGCTTTATACCGTCTATGTCCCGCGTCAGGCCTTCACCGACGGCAACATCGTCATCCGGGTCGTCGAGGGCTATGTCAGCCGGGTCGTCATCGCCGGAGAGACGAAGGGGGCCGATCTCCGGCTCATCAAGGCCTATGCCCGGAAGATCGCCGCTGAACGGCCGCTGCGGCGCGCGACGCTCGAACGCTATCTGCTGCTCATGGGAGAGATCCCCGGATACAAGGTCGGCAGCAGTTTCCGCCCGGTCGCCCGCCCGCTTGGCGCCGTCGACCTTGTGCTGGCCGTCAAGCGGGAGCGTTTCAAGCTTTTGGGCGGGATGGACAATTACCAGTCCGACGACTTCGGCCCTCTGCAGTTCCAGGTCGGCGCCGCGGTGCAATCCCTGTTCCGGCAGGGCGCCGAGACGCGTGGCGTCTACGCCTTCAGTTCGCGCTGGAACGCCCTCCACTACGGCACCCTCAGCCACACACAGACCATCGGGACCGAGGGGCTCAAGGTCCAGGCCCTGGCCAGCTACCTGAACACCCGGCCGGAGGAGGACAAGGTGGCGGGCGAGGCGCTGTTCCTCGCCTTCCGCACGACCTATCCGCTGATCCGGCGTCAACGCTTCTTTGCTACCCTGATCGGCGGCTTCGACTATCTGAACAGCGAGAACGCTTTCCTGAACCGGACCTTCTCTGAGGATAGGATCCGCGCCCTGCGCGGTGGCGCCAGTTTCGCCGTTCTCGACAATCTGTTGGGTAAATATCAGGGGCGGACGGTCGGCAGTCTGATCCTCAGCCAGGGGCTCGACATCTTCGATGCGCGGTCCGACAGCACACCGCTTGGCCGGACGAATTTCTTCAAGGCCAATATGAGCCTCGCGCGCGTCCAGACCTTGCCGTCCAATTTCTCCGCGACCATCGGCTTCGCCGGGCAGTTCGCCGGCAGTTATCTTCTGTCGTCGGAACAGTTCGCCTATGGCGGGGAGCGTTTCGGCCGCGCCTTCCAGCCGGCCGAAATGACGGGCGATCACGGCATCGTCGTCTTCGCTGAGCTGCATTACATCCGGGAGGACATCAATCTTCTCGGTATCGTCAAGCGGTTCGACATTTATGCCTTCTGGGACTGGGGCCGGGTCTGGGCGAAGGACACCGCCTTTCAGCCGGCACGTCAGACCGCCCAGTCGGCCGGTGTGGGCCTCCGGCTCACCCTGTTCAAGTATCTGACGGCCCAGTTCGAGGCGGCGAAGCCGATCCAGCGCTCGCCGGCTGCCAGTTTCTCGGACCCGAACGACTGGCAGTTCCGTTTCAAGCTCCGGATCGAATATCCCGGCTAGCGCGGATCCCGCGGGGCCGCCCCGGGACCGGGTGCATCGGCACGGCCAGGCAGCCTGGCGAGGACAAGAAGCCCCAGCAGGTTGAGTGCGATCACGACGTAGATCGGCCAGACGGCCCCCTTGATCTGCGCAAGGGCACCGAGCCCGGCCGCCAGACCGACGGCGACGATACCCGTGATGAAGTTTCCGACCGCGATGCAATGGGGACGGATATCCTTCGGCGCCAGGCCAAGCACATAGACCTTCCGCCCGTTCTGCACCCCCTGGGCGCTGAAGGAGATGAGCGCGAAGATCACGGCATGGAGCAGGACGGTCGTTGGCAGCAGGCGCATGTCGATGGCGAGCGCGAAGCCGCCGGACAGGGCGGCGACGGCGGTGGCGGCGGTCAGGACGGTCTTGATCGACCCGGCGCCGATCCGCGGCCACAGGAGCCCGCCGGCGGCGAGGCCGAGGCTGGCGGCGATCAGGAAGGTACTGAGCCCTGTCGTGGCACTGCGATGAAGCGTCGCCGCATGTATGGCATAGAAGGGCATGGCGAGCTCGACCGACAGCAGGAGGGCGCGGGCGAGCAGGAAGCGCCGGAACCAGGATTGGCTGGTCGTCCGGCTGAAGCTAGCCTTCAGATCGGTCACGACGCGGCCGATCCCTCTCTTCGCCGGGGCATTGTCGTGGCGCCCGGCATCCGGGACCTTCGCGGGCTCCTGAACGAGAAGGATCAGGCCCGCCGCGACGACCAGCAACGCGATACCGGCCCACATGAGCTCGGTATGCGCCTGGCGTGAGGTCGCTGCGGGCAGGAGCTGCTGGGTGGCCAACGCAATGGCCGCGGTCGCGACACCAATGAGGCCGGATTGCGCGAACAGCAGGCGCCGCCGGCCGTTCTCCGCCAGGACATGGCCGATCATGTCCTGGAACGCCAGCGAACTGATGCCCGTTGCGATGGACAGGACGGCCACCATCGCGAGGAAGACGAGGGTCATGAAGGTGCTGGGTTCGACGCCGACCAGGAGGCAGATGACGCTGAGAGAGAGGGCCGATCCGGCGAGCGAAACGGCGACGAAGCCCTTGTTGTGTCGCGACGCGTGCACCGCCGGGGCCACGAAAAGCTGGGCGAAGAGCTTGGCCGCCTGAAAGACGGGCACGATCAGGCCGGCGAAGATCAGGGGCGCGCCGAGGGCGGTGTAGAAATAGGGCAGAACCAGGCGGACGCTGTTCAGCGAAAAGCCGCATCCCGCGAAGATGCCCTGGGCCAGCAGGATCCGGAAGGTCCGTTTCTCGTCGTGCCGGTCCGTTGAGCCCGCCATATGCACGGCCTGCGCGTTGCCTCTGCCGGATCCCTCCGTAAAGGGTCGTGTATCGATGTCTAGCCGATATTGACCGTTTCGTCCCCCATTAGCGACCGGCGCCGGACAGCTAGCGGGCGCCGGTAACGCCCGCCGCCTTTCGCGCCCGCTCAAGAAGCGCGAAATTCGCGTAGCCGTCGGCGGGAACCCGCTGTTTCTTCTGGAAGTCGCGGATGGCGGCCCGGGTCTTGGAGCCGACCTTTCCGTCGACAGGTCCGGGGTCGAAGCCCTGGCGGGCGAGAAGGCGTTGCAGTTCCTCCTTCTCCGTGCGGGTCAGCAGGCGGTCGGACAGGGGCCACGGCGTGACGACGACGCCGCCCCCGCGCAGCCGCTCGGCGACCAGCGCGACGGTCAGTGCGTAGGCGTCGGCATTATTATAGCGCAGGATCGCCCGGTAATTTCCGGTGACCAGGAAGGCGGGTCCCTTGTAGCCGGACGGCAGAATGATCGATGTGCTGCCGGCATAGTCCGGCAGCGGTTTGCCGTCCCGCAGGGTCACGCCCAGGGCGCGCCAGGCGCTGAGCGGCCGGGTGACCGATTTCGTCGCCAGCTCGTAGGGGAAATTCCTTGGCAGTTTCACTTCCCACCCAAAGGGAACGCCGGGCTGCCATCCGGCCTTCTTGAGGTAGTTCGCCGTCGAGGCGAGGGCGTCCTGGACCGACCACAGGTTCTTTCGCCCGTCGCCGTCATAGTCGACCGCGCGGCGCCGGTAGGAGGAGGGGATGAATTGGGTATGCCCCATCGCGCCCGCCCAGGAACCCACGAGTTTCCGCCGCGAGACATGACCGGCCTGCAGGATACGCAGCGCCTCGATCAGTTCGCTCGACCAGAAACCCTTGCGCCGGCCGTCGAAGGCGAGGGTCGCCAGCGCCTCGATGACGTCGAAGGTGCCGAAGTTGGCGCCGTAGTTGCTCTCCAGGCGCCAGATGGCGACGACATATTCCGGTTGCACGCCATAGGCCCGTCCGAGGCGGGCGAAATAGCTCCGGTACTTGCGCATCTGCTGGCGGCCGCGCTGGATGTCCTGCGGCGTCGTGCGGCGGGTGATGTAGTCGCCGATCGGCTTGACGCACTCCGGTTGGTAGTTGTCCAGCTCGATGACCCGGGCATTGTACTTGACGCCTTTGAAGGCCGCCCGGATGGTGCGCGCCGAGATCCCCTCCTTCCGGGCCCGCGCCGCGAACTCCTTCAGCCATTTCTGGAATGCGGCCTCGCGGCTCGCCTGGGCCTGGGCGCCGGTTGCCGGGCCGAACAGGCCGGCACCCGGGATGACGGCTTCGGGCGGCAGGCTGCCCGCGGCTGCGAGGAAGACGAGGGCGGCGAGGGGGGCGCTGCGCATGGCAATAGCGTTTCCGGCTGAGGCGGTGGATCCGTCCGGTCCCGCGATCTGGCGCCGCGCGACCGCTCCCCCGTACATACGGTCCGTACCCCCCGCCTGTCCATGGCTGCGGCCGAATTCTCTTCGCGGCGGCGCTCCCGCCGCCAATGCGCGCGGAATTTTGACTTGAACGAGATCGGCCGTCCCCTCAGGTTTACCGCGCCGATCGACAGCCGCAGGACTCCCGGTGCCGATGACACCGTTCCGTTTCGCCAGACCCGCCCTGATCGCCGTACCGCTGCTCGCGGGCGCGCTGGCCTCCTGTTCCATTCCCGGTCCCGCTGCCGACGCCGACCAGATCGCCGGCCTCAAGACCGAGACCTATCGGGTCGGACCGCCGCTCGACATCACCATGTCCGTCAAGCGTGCGGGCGATCCCGCGGGCCGCCGGGTGATCTTCGTCCACGGCACGCCGGGCAGCGCGCGGGCCTGGACGGATTACCTGGCGAATGTGCCGAAGGGCTTCGAATTCGTCTCGGTCGACCGTGCGGGCTTCGGCAAAAGCGGCCCGGACGGTGCGCTGACCTCTCTCAAGGACCAGGCCCGCACGCTCCTGCCCCTCCTCGTCAAACGGAAGGGCGGCTGGCCCATTCTGGTCGGCCATTCCCTCGGCGGACCGATCATCGCCCAGGTTGCCGCCGACTATCCCGGCAAGGTCGGCGGTCTCGTGATCGCCGCGGGGTCGATGGATCCGGACCTCGAGCGGGTGCAGATGATCCAGTATGTCGCCGAAAAGCTCGGCCTCACCTACCTCATCCCGCGCCGGATGCGGAATGCCAACCGGGAACTCATCGAACTCAAGAAGCACCTTGTGGCGCTGGCACCGCGGCTGAAGTCCATCGCCTGTCCGGTCGCCATCGTCCACGGGACGGTCGACAGCCTCGTGCCCTATTCGAACGTCACCTTCATGAAGGTCCGCATGCGCGCATCCATCGTGAAGGTCTACAAGCTCGAAGGCGTGAACCATTTCCTTCCGTGGAACTCCAAGCCGACGATGGACGCCGCCATCGAGACAGTGGCGGAGCTGTCGCCACGGTCGTGCGGGTAGGGGGATCGGACGGGAGGATGGTCGAGACGATCACCGAATGGGCCGGAGCGCTGGGCCAGCAACCCTGGCTGATCGGCTGCCTTCTCATCCTTGCCACCTTCATCCTGGAGGATGCGGCCATCGTGCTCGGTGCACTCTTGGCGGCGGAAGGTACGATTTCACCCTGGGGCGCGCTGGCCGCGCTCTATATCGGTATCGTCCTTGGCGATCTCGGGCTCTACGGTCTCGGCTGGGCGGGCGCGCGGCTCGCTGCGGTTCGGCGTTTCCTCGATCGGAAGAGGGTCGCCCGGGCGGGCGCCTGGATGGGCCGGCGCCTGGTCTGGACCGTGGTCGCCGCCCGCTTTGTGCCCGGCATGCGCCTGCCCACCTATACCGCCTGCGGCCTGTTCGGCCATTCCTTCACCCGATTCGCGGGGGCGGTCGTCGGCATCGTCGGCGTCTGGACGGGGCTCGCCTTCTGGGCGGTCTACACGTTCGGCGAGGTTATCGTCGAAAGCGCGGGGCCGTGGAAATGGCCGCTGGCCGGACTGGTTCTTCTGCTCTTCGTCTTCGGGCCGCGGATCGTCCATCTACTGCTGCGTCGGGATCGGACGCCGCTGCGTCCTGATGGGACGGCCTGATGGACGCAGGCCGGACGAGCACGGATAACGACGCCGAGGGCAGCGTCGCGGAAGGCGGACCGGTCTACGGACGCCATGTCGCGATGAAGGGGATGCCGCCGCTCGACATCTCCGGACGCCAGGTTTCGCGTTTCGAGTTCATGAGCGGGCGGTATTTCTACATTCCGATCTGGTTCCAGTGGGCTTTCAAGATCCTGCAGTACGGCCGCACCGGACTGCCCATGCTCGCGAACCCGAGGTTTCCCCTCGGCGGGATGGTGAACGAATCTAAGATCGAGATTTTCGACGAGGTCCAGGGAGAGGCGCGGGAACTCCTCGGCCGCTATGCCACCTTCGAGCGGCTGCCCGCCGAAAGCCTCGAGGCGGCGCGGGTCCATGTCGACCGGGAGCTTGCGGCGGCCCTGGCGGCGAAGGAGAAGGCCGGCCTGTCCTACCCCTTCGTGATCAAGCCCGACATCGGCTGCCGTGGCGCCGGCGTCCGGCGCATCCGCGACGAAGACGAGCTTCGTGCCTATATCGAGGCCTTTCCGCCCGGCCTCGCGCTGATCCTGCAGGAACTGATCGACATGCCGGGCGAGGCCGGCGTCTTCTACATCCGCTTCCCGAGGGAGGAGCGGGGCTTCATTTATTCCCTCACCCTCAAATACTTTCCGGTGGTCGTCGGCGACGGCCGGACGATCCTGCGCGAACTGATCGAGCGTGACCCTCGGGCCGGGCTCCTGACGCGTATCTATTTCCCCAAGCTCGCCCCGCGGCTGGACGAGGTGATCGCGGCGGGGGAGGAGATCCGGTTGACCTTCACCGGCAGTCACGCCCGGGGCGCGATCTTCCGGGACGGAGCGGCCTATATCACGCCGGAAATGACGGAAGCCTTCGACCGGGTCGCCAAGTCGATCCCGGAATTCTACTTCGGCCGCTTCGATATCCGCTTCGACGATCTCGAATCCGTGAGGAAGGGGGAGGGTTTCCGTATCATAGAAGTGAATGGCGCTTCGAGCGAAGCTACACATATATGGGACAGGAGCTTCACGCTGTGGCGCGCGTGGAAGGTCATCCTGAAACAGTTCAGCCATCTGTGGAAGGTCGGCTACCAGAACTACAAACGGGGGTACAAGCCGATCACGGGGCCAAAGTTGCTCTGGTACCTCTACAAGGAAAAGAAGACCACCGGCCAGTACCCGCAGTCGGAATAGTCCTGTCGCCACAATATCGCCGGCTCGATTCTCGGACGGAATGAGAGTGCGGGCCCGTATCGACAAGGAGGCGCATATGTCCGCAAGCAAGCATCTTCTCGCCCATGCAGCGATCAAGCATCGCCTGCTCAGCCGTTTCTTCGCCGCGGCTCTGGTGGGTCTGGCCCTCGGCGTCGCTGTGCCGGCGCCGGCCCATGCGGCGGATCCGGTCTATACGAGCATCTGGAACAGCAAGGCGGTGTCGGGCTACGACGTCGTTGCCTATTTCTCGCAGGGCAAACCGGTCAAGGGCAGCAGTTCCTATACGATGAAGTACAAGGGGGCGACCTGGTACTTTGCCTCCAAACAGAACCTGGATGCATTCAAGGCCAATCCCGCGAAATATGCGCCGCAATATGGCGGATACTGCGCATGGGCCATGGCGATGGGCAAGACGGCGTCTGCCGACCCCAAATATTGGAAGATTGTCGACGGCAAGTTATACTTGAACTATGACGCCGACATTCAGAAGAAGTGGGAGAAGGACGTGCCCGGGTTCATCAAGAAGGCCGACAGCCAGTGGCCAAAGGTGGTCGGCAAGTGACGTTGCCGGTTTCTGACCTCTCCCGACGACCATTCGTACGGTAATTCGGCCGCGCGATGAGCAGCATTCCCTTCGTGGCCGATATGGATTTCGCCTACGCGACGCCGGAGGAGGTGGCGGATGGCGTCACCCGCGTCATGGCACGGAACCCGAGCCCCTTTACGCTGTATGGCACGGGAACCTTCGTCGTCGGGCGGGACCGGCTCGCCATCGTCGATCCCGGACCCGCCCTCGACGAGCATGTCGATGCCGTCCTGCGCACCGTCGACGGGCGGCCCGTCAGTCACATCTTCGTCACCCATACCCATCGCGACCATTCCCCCGCCGCCGATATCCTCAAGGCGGAGACGGGGGCGGAGACCTGCGGCTTTGGCCCGCATCCCACCGGCCGGCCGGAAGACGGCGGCGGGGCCCCGGTCGAGGACGGCGCAGACATTGTCTTCGCGCCGGGCCGGCGCCTGTCCGATGGCGATCTGATCGAAAGCGACGACTGGACGATCGAGGCCGTGCATACCCCGGGCCACATGTCGAACCACATGTGCTACGCGCTGGCCGGCCGCGACATGCTCTTCACCGGCGACCACGTCATGGCCTGGGCGACGTCGGTCATTTCCCCGCCCGATGGCAGCCTCTCCTGTTACATGGCTTCGCTCGCCAAACTCCTCGACCGCGACGAAAGCCGCTACCTGCCGAGCCACGGACCGGAGATCCGGAATCCGGGCCGGCTCGTGCGTGCCCACATCGATCACCGCAAGGCGCGCGATCGTCAGATCGTCAGCCGGCTCGAGACCCGTGGCGGCGCAACGCCTGCCGACCTCGTTGAGGACATCTATGAAGGCCTCGACCCCGATCTGCACGAGGCCGCCTCCCTCTCCGTCCTCGCCCACCTGATCGAGCTTCGCAGACAGGGTCGCGCCGCCTGCGCGGGGCCGTGTGAAATGTCGGGCGTCTGGAAGATGCGCGCCGCGGCGTAAGCGCGACGGGTGGGTCGGGGAGCCCGGCTTCTGCTCAAAGAGAGTTCGCGGGCTGCCGATCCTTCGAGACGCGCTTCGCGCTCCTCAGGATGAAGGTTTCATTCTAATTCAAAGGCTTCATCCTGAGGAGCCGGCGAAGCCGGCGTCTCGAAGGATGGGACGACGTACTCCCGCCGGCGCGCCTACTCCGCCGCCATCGGCGCCGCGCCGGGCGCGCGGAAGGCGGCGAGCAGTTTCGCCTCCTCCGCCTTCGCCTCCGCCAGGTGCCGCTCCTTGATGTGGCCATAGCCGCGGATCTTCTCCGGGACACTGGCAAGGGCGACGGCGAGTTCGCGGTTCTCCGGCGACAGTTTCGCGCAGACCTCGTCCATCAGGGCTTCGTAGTCGCGGATCAGCCGGCGTTCGCCCTTGCGCTCGCCCGAATGGCCGAAGGGGTCGAAGAAGGTCCCGCGCAGGAAGCGAAGACGCTTGAGGACGCGGAAGGCGGGGAGCATCCAGGGGCCGAACTCGCGCTTCTGAAGGAGGCCCGACACCGGGTCGCGCGGGGCGAAGGCAGGCGGGGCCAGGTGGAACTTCACCTTGATGTCGCCCTCGAACTGGCCACGCACCCGGGCGAGGAAGGCCGTGTCCGTGTAGAGGCGCGCAACCTCGTATTCGTCCTTGTAGGCCATC
>CAYGKX010000089.1:0-4578 GCA_964350225.1 uncultured Rhodospirillaceae bacterium
GCGTCACCCATGCCCTGTTCACCCAGGCGGAGGAGGACGCGGAGACGGCGCGCCGGCTGAAGCTGATCCGCGGAGAGACGATCCAGGCCATCGGCAACGGCGTCGATCCCGACCGCTTCCACCCGGCCGAGGACACCGCGGCCCGGGACGAGCTGCGCGCCGGGCTTGGCGCCGGACCGGACCGGCCCGTGATCCTGATGGTCGGACGGCTGGTCGCGGAGAAAGGCTACCCGGAGCTGATCGAAGCCATGCGGGCGGTCGATGCGAATCTCTGGATCGTCGGCGAACGGTTGGCGAGCGATCATGCCAGCGACATCGACACGGCGATCCAGACGGCGGAAACCGACCCGGTCCTGAAGGACCGGGTGAGGTTCCTGGGCTATCGCTCCGACGTGCCGGACCTGATGCGCGCCGCGGACATCTTCACCCTGCCGTCACACCGCGAAGGCATGCCCCGGTCGATCATCGAGGCGATGATGACCGGCCTGCCGGTCGTCGCGACCGACATTCGGGGCAGCCGGGAGGAGGTCGTTCCGGAGGAAACGGGCCTGCTCGTCCCCGTCGCCGATCCCGCCGCGCTATCCCAGGCCCTCGGCCGCCTCGCCGCCGACCCCGGCCTCCGCCGCCGCTGGGGCGACGCCGGGCGGGCCCGGGCGCTCGACCTGTACACCGAAGACAAGGTGATCGCCCGGCAGATCGCAGCGCTGGGGCTTTCCTAGAGCGCGTCGGGCGTGCCCTGACACGGTCCGGTCGGGTGCTCGCCCGAGGGCGGCCCGGCTGTCGGAGAAGGCGGACTTTGCCTCGGGCCCGAAGCCCCTATATACCGGCCCGATGGGCATGGGACCCCCTTCGCTGCCGTTTCACTGGCCGCTACAGATCGCCTTGCCGGCCGCGGCGGCCGTGGCGGTGCTCGTCTGCCTGTGCGTCCGGGCCATCATCCCGGTTCTGCAACGCCGCCAGATCCTCGACCGGCCGAATGCGCGCAGCAGCCACACGGTGCCGACCCCGCGCGGCGGCGGCATCGGGGTGGTGGCCGTCCTGCTGCCCGCGCTGGCGGTCTGGGCTGTCTGGACCGACGTTGCGCTCGCGACGGCGATCCCGGTCCTCGGGGGCGCCGCACTTCTGGCGCTCGTGTCCTGGGCCGACGACCTCCGCGGGCTCGGCCCGCTGCCCCGCCTCGGTGCCCAGGCCCTCGCGACCGGCGCGGCCCTCGTACCGGCGTTCCTGCTGGCCGTCGCGATCCAGCCCCTGCTTGGACTTGCACTCCTCGTCCTGTTCTTCGCCTGGATCTGGTTCGTCAACCTGTTCAACTTCATGGACGGCATCGACGGGATCACCGGCGTCGAGACCCTGGTCTGCGCCGTGGGGGTCGCGGTCGTCGCGCTGTCCCTTCCCGCGGCCGATGCCCTGTTTGCCCCGGCGGCGTTGATCGCGGCAGCGGCGATCGGGTTCCTTGTCTGGAACTGGCATCCCGCGCGCGTCTTCCTCGGCGATGTCGGCAGTGTTCCGCTGGGCTTTCTCGTCGGCTGGCTCCTGCTGGAGCTCGCCGCCCGCGGCGCCTGGGCGGCGGCGATCATCCTCCCCTCCTATTACGGAACCGACGCGACGCTGACCCTCCTGCGGCGGCTGCTGCGCGGCGAGAAGATCTGGCAGGCGCATAAGGAGCATTTCTATCAGCGCGCGATACAGGCCGGGCGCAGCCATTCCCAGGTGTCGGGAGCCGTCGGACTGGCCGGTACCGTCCTCATCGCGCTCGCCTGGTGGACCACCCGGGGATACGAGTGGGAAGGCATTGCCGGGGCTGCCCTCGTCGTCGTGCTGCTGATGGCCTGGATGTCGCCGCGCCGCATCGAGCCGGCCGAGATGGACGGCTGACCAGACTGGCACCCGAGGGAGTTTCCGCCTATAAGGCCGGAAAGCCGCGCTTTTTTCGTATATGTGCGAAAGGGGCGAGGGGACCGATCAGGCGAGGGGACGGCGACTTACAGACGATGGCGAAACTTCTGCGCAACCGGCTGTCGCGTATCGCCTATCTGCACGACCTCGTCATGGCCGCGGCGTCGTTCACCATCTCGCTGTTCCTGCGCCTGGGGACCGGGCCGCAGTTCGACTATTACTTCCAGCAGGTCGCGCTCGAAGGTACCCTGATCTTCACCGGGGTCGCCGCCATCGTCTTCGCCCTGACCGGCCTGTATCGCGGCGTCTGGCGCTATGCCTCGCTGCCCGATGTGGTGGCGATCGGCAAGGCGGTGACGATCACGATCCTTCTGTTCCTGCCGCTCCTGTTCGTCGTGACGCGGCTGGAGACGCTGCCCCGGTCGATCGTCTTCATCAACTGGTTCGTCCTGATCTTCCTCCTGGCGGCGCCGCGCATTCTCTATCGCGTGCTGAAGGACCGTCGCCTGGACAATGTCCTGTCGCGGGACGGCAGCGATCGGATTCCCGTCCTGTTGTTCGGGGCCGGCGACGACGCGGAACTGTTCCTGCGTGCCATCTCCCGCCGCAGGGGCGTGCCCTACAAGGCGGTCGGCATCGTCGCCGAGAAGCCGTCGCGGGTGGGGCGGGAAATTCACGGCGTCAAGGTGATGGGCACCGCCGACCAGATGGCGGAGATCGTCGCCCGCCTGGCGCGCCAACGGCAGAAGCCGAGACGCCTGGTCCTGACAAAGGATAACTTGAGTAGCACGTCCATGCGCCGGCTGTACGACCAGGCGGAGGCGCTCGGCCTGTCCCTTGCGCGGCTTCCGGACCCGACCGCCTTTCGCCATGGCGTGTCAGACGGCGTCGACCTGCGGCCCATTGCGCTCGAGGATCTACTAAGCCGGCCCCAGACAGTGCTGGACCGCGCGGCCATGCGCTATCTGGTCGCCGGCAAGCGCGTGCTGATCACCGGCGCGGGCGGGTCGATCGGCAGCGAGCTCGTCCGGCAGATCACGGACCTGAAGCCGGCACGGCTGGCCCTGCTCGACAATTCCGAATTCCATCTCTACGAGATCGACCGGGAGGTCGACGGCCTCGCCCCCGACCTGGCGCGCGCCGCCGTCCTGGCCGATGTGCGCGATGCCCCGCGGCTGGCCAGCGTCTTCGCCCAGGAAAAACCGGATCTGGTCTTCCACGCCGCCGCCCTGAAGCATGTGCCGATGGTCGAGGAAAATCCTTCGGAAGGCGCGCTGACCAACGTGATCGGCACCCGGAACGTGGCCGACGCCTGCCGGGCGGCAGGTGTGGCGGCGATGGTCCTGATCTCGACCGACAAGGCAGTGAACCCGTCCAATGTCATGGGCGCGACCAAGCGTCTGGCGGAAAGCTACTGCCAGGCGCTTGACCGGGAGGCGGGGCCCGGGGAGACCCGATTTGTCACCGTCCGTTTCGGCAATGTGCTGGGCTCCACCGGGTCGGTCGTGCCGCTGTTCCAGAAGCAGCTCGCCGAGGGCGGGCCGCTGACGGTGACCCATCCGGAGGTCGAACGGTATTTCATGACCATCCGCGAGGCTGTCGAGCTGGTCTTGATGGCGTCGGCATCCGGTACCGCCGACGCGAGCGCGGCGGGCCGCATCTTCGTCCTGGACATGGGCGACCCCGTGCCGATCCAGGAGCTCGCCCGGCAGATGATCCGCCTCGCCGGACTGGAACCCGACCGGGACATCGAGATCGTCTTCACCGGGCTGCGTCCGGGCGAGAAGCTCAAGGAAGAACTGCTCCACGCCCAGGAAAACCTGGTCGAGACCGCCTATAGCGGCATCCTTCTCGCGAGCCCGCGGACCGCCGACGCCAAGCTGCTGGCCCGTGCCATGGGAGAGCTGGAAGCCGACGCACGGTCGGGCGCCTCGGACAAGGTCCGCGCGGCGCTGTCCCGGCTCGTCCCGGAATATGCCCCTGCTCCCTTGCCTTCCCCTGTGCCCGGCGCGGCAGCGCCGGACACCGCCGCCGCGCAATGAACGCGGCCTCCCATCCCCCAACCGTCTAGAGGACCCCGAATGGCCGACACCGCGCCGATCCGCCGCGCCCTGATATCCGTTTCCGACAAGACCGGGCTGGTGGAGCTCGGACGCTTTCTCGCCGGCAAGGGCGTGGAGATCCTGTCGACCGGCGGCTCCGCCAGGGCCTTGGCCGACGCCGGGGTCGCGGTCGTCGAAGTGGCGGACTACACGGGCTTCCCGGAGATCATGGACGGCCGGGTCAAGACCTTGCAGCCGAAGATCCATGGCGGGATCCTGGCCCGGCGCGATACGGCCGAGCATATTGCGGCGATGGAAGCCCACGACATTGGTCCGATCGACCTTGTGGTCATCAACCTCTACCCGTTCGAGGCGACGGTCGCGAAAGGTGCCGACTTTGACACCTGTATCGAGAATATCGACATCGGCGGACCCGCGCTGATCCGCGCAGCGGCGAAGAACCACGCCTTCGTCGCGGTTGTGACGGATCCGGCGGATTACGACGCGCTGAAAGCCGAGATGGAAGCCGGCGGGGGCGCCACGGGCGACGACTTCCGGAAGGGGCACGGCGCAAAGGCCTGTGTACGCATCGGCGGCCATGGCGCGCTCCATGCGATAGTTCTTCGGCATGGGCGTATCG
>CAYGKX010000089.1:4588-11690 GCA_964350225.1 uncultured Rhodospirillaceae bacterium
CGATTTCCGGAAGACGCTCGCCGCCAAGGCCTATGCCCGCACCGGCGCCTATGACGCGGCGATCAGCCAATGGTTTGCAGGTGAATTGGAACAGCCGTTTCCGGAACGACTGGTTTTCGCCGGAGAGCGGCGGCAGCTCTTGCGTTACGGGGAAAACCCCCATCAGGCCGCAGCCTTTTATACCGATGGTTCCACCCGGCCTGGCATCGCGACGGCGGAACAGGTGCAGGGCAAAGAGCTGTCCTACAACAACCTGAACGACGCCGACGCCGCCTTCGAACTGGCGGCCGAGTTCGACCGGCCGACGGTCGCCATCATCAAGCACGCCAATCCGTGCGGCGTCGCCCAGTCTGACACGATCGCCGATGCGTGGCCGCTGGCGCTGGCCTGCGACCCGGTGAGCGCCTTCGGCGGCATCATCGCCATAAACCGCACCCTGGATGGCGCCGCGGCGGAAGCCATGAGCGAGATCTTTTCCGAAGTCATCATCGCCCCCGACGCGGACGACGACGCCAGGCGTGTGCTGGCGAAGAAAAAGAACCTGCGCCTTCTCCTGACCGGCGGGATGCCGGACCCGGAGGCGGATGGCTGGATGCTGCGCACCCTCGCCGGCGGCTTCCTCGCCCAGGGGCGGGATAATTCCGTGACACAGGGCGCACTCGACGTGAAGACGAAGCGCGTTCCCACCAAGGACGAGATGGCCGACATGGCCTTTGCCTTCACCATCTGCAAGCACGTCAAGTCGAACGCCATCGTCTATGCCAGGAACCGCGCGACCGTCGGTATCGGCGCCGGGCAGATGAGTCGCGTGGACAGTGCGCGGATCGCGGTCTGGAAGGCGGGCGAGGCGGCGGCGAAGGCCGGACGCCCCGACGTCAATCCCATCGCCGGCGCGGCCGTCGCCTCGGACGCCTTCTTCCCCTTCGCCGACGGGCTGATCGCGGCGGCCGAAGCGGGCGCGACAGCCGTCATCCAGCCCGGCGGGTCGATCCGCGACGAGGAAGTGATCGCCGCGGCCGACGAACGAGACCTCGCCATGGTCTTCACGGGCCAACGCCATTTCCGCCACTGATTGCGCGGAGCGGCCAGGGCGGGAACGGACGGCATTGTGTAAGCCGACCGCCCGCAACCGATAGACCGTTAACGATCAATTCCTTTCCCCGGTGTCAGATTCGTTACAGAATCCGGATTACCGCATTGCGTGCGGGCAGCCCTGCCTGTTCTCGCAGTCGGAATAACGCGGGGCGCAGGGCGTCCCCGCCTACAACAGGGGGACTACGCGTATGCTCAAGGAATTCAAGGCAGTCGCCATGCGCGGCAACGACATCGACCTTGCCGTGGGTATCATCATCGGTGTCGCCTTCGGCAAGATCGTCGCGTCCTTGGTCAAGGACGTGATCATGCCGCCGATCGGCCTTCTCCTCGGCAATGTCGACTTCTCCGACATCGCCCTCGTCCTGACGTCAGGGCCGAAGCCGGTGACGATGAATATTGGCGTCTTCATCAACACGGTGATCGAGTTCATCATCATCGCCTTCGCCGTCTTCCTCGTCGTCAAGGGCATGAACAGCCTGAAGAAGAAGGAAGAGGCAAAGCCGGAAGAGCCGCCGGAGCCGAGCAAGGAAGAAGTCCTCCTGACCGAGATCCGCGACATCCTGAAGGCGCAGCAGAAGTAAGCGCCGGGTCTCTCCCGTGCGGTGCCGCCCCGCGACGCGCCGGGGCGGCACTCGCCTTGACAGGACCAGGGTCCGCCGCGAACGTGGACGATGAACCGGCCCGCCCCGGCGGCCACCGGGATCGTCCATCCAGATCGTCGAGTACAAGGAACGCCCCGAATGAACGAACGGCGCCCAGACGGGACCTACGAGGCTCTTTGGCCCGGCGGGCAGATCGGGGTGCCGGTCACCGCATCGGCCGGCCGGCCGGCGACGTTGCGCGACAAGAAGGTTGCCTTCCTCTGGGACTACATGTTCCGGGGTGAAGAGGTCTTCCCGGCGATCCAGTCCGGGCTGGAGGACAGGTTCGGATCCGTGTCGGTCATCGGATACGAGACGTTCGGGAGCGTCTTCGGCGGCGACGAGGAAGCCGTGCTGGCCTCTCTTCCGGACCGGTTGCGCGACCTCGGAGCCGATGCCGTGGTCTGCGGGATCGGCTGCTGAGGCGCCTGCACTCCTGCCGTGCTCCGTGCGAGCGCAATCGCTGAGAAGGCCGGCTTTCCCACTGTTTCGCTCGTCTGCGACGGGTTCATCGGACAGGCCAGGGCCGTGTCCGGCGGGCTCGGCGTCCCGGACCTCGCCGTCGCGCGACTGGTCGGGCATGTCGATTCGCAGGACAACGACGAACTGGCAAACAATCTCGCGCGCGTCACCGTGCCGGACGTGATCGCCCGGCTCACGTCATCTCCCGCGGCGTCCGCGTCGGCCGAGACCCACCGGCCCGACGACATCGTCGCCCGCGGCAGCTTCGAGGAGATCAACCGGACGTTCGAGGAGCGGCAGTGGAGCGACGGGCTGCCGATCGTTCCGCCCACCCGGGCGGCGGTCGACGCGTTCCTCGCCTGCACCGACGACGCGCCCGACCGCGCCATCGGCGTGCTGCAGCCCTCCGGCTGCCTCGTGACGGTCCGGAATGTCGCCGTCAACGGCGTCATGGCGAATTGCCGGCCGGAATACATGCCCGTCCTGATCGCCATCGCCGAGGTGCTGGCCGATCCGGGTTACGGGGTTCAGCACAGCGGCGACACGACCGGCGGCGAGGCGCTGATTGTGCTGAACGGGCCGGCCGTCGGGGACCTCGGCTTCAATTGCGAGGGCGCTGCCCTGCGCGACGGCTATCGCGCCAACACCAGCACCGGCCGCTTCCTGCGCCTGCTGTTGCGCAACGTCGCGCGGTCGCTGCCGGGCGGGGCGGACAAGAGCACCTTCGGCAACAGCTGGCGCGTCGTCCTTGCCGAGAACGAAAGCGCCACGGCCGCGCTCGGCTGGCCGACCTACGCCGAGGATCGTGGCTTCGCCGCCGGCACTTCCGTCGTCACGCTGGCGCGCTATACCGCCGGCGGCGTGGTCGGGTCGATCTACGGTCGGGATCCGGCGAACATCGTCGCCTACCTGGCCGACGGACTGGTCCGCCAGTCGAGCTGGGAACTGGCCTTCACGGTCGGCTTCGCGCCGGGCACCTATCAGCCGCTCCTCGTCCTCAGCCCGCTGGTCGCGCAGACCCTCAGCCGGGCCGGGCTCGACAAGGCCGCGCTGAAGGCCGCGCTGTACGACGCGGCGCGGCTGCCGGCCCGGAAGCTCGAGACCTATATCGGCGCGTGGTCGAACACCGTTCCGGGACGGCGCAACCTGAAGGCGCTGGTCGAGGCCGGATTGGCGGACCCCCTGTTCGCCGCCAGCGACGACACGGACCGCCTCGTCCCGATCGTCGTGCGGCCCGACGACATCCAGATCGTCGTCAGCGGCGATCCGCTGCGCTCCAACGCCTACGTCTTCGGCCATAACGGCATGCACGGCTTCCCCACCAGCCGGCAGGTGCGGTTCCGAAATACTGCTTAGTGCAGCCCTGGATCAGCCGCCGAACCTGGCCAACGCCTCGTCGGTCTCCCGCGCGAGGGTCCCGACCAGATCCGCGGCCGGCATCTCGCGGGACAGGGCTGCCCCCTGGCCGGCATAGAGCGGCAGGATGTCCCGCGCCTCGAATGCCCCGCTTCCGGGCAGGGGGGCGTGCAGCGAGAATTGCGCCGGGAAGGGCGCCGCTTCGCCTTCCATGTCGGCGAGATCGTCCAGATAACGACTGCCCAGGGTGCGCGCCGGTCGGCCGGAGAAAAGATGGGTCACCCGTGTGCCGTCATCCGTCGCGTCCGCGAGGGCGGCGCGGTGCGCCGGGTGGCAGTTGGCCTCGGGACAGCGCAGAAAGGCCGTGCCGATCTGGACGGCGCTTGCCCCCAGCATCAGGGCGGCGGCGATCCCGCGCCCGTCGGAGATGCCGCCCGCCGCGATCACCGGAACGTCCACGGCATCGACGATCTGCGGCAGCAGGGCGAATAGGCCCGGCTGCGCCGTCGGGTCCGCGCCTAGGAAGGTTCCCCGGTGACCACCGGCTTCCAGGCCCTGGGCAATAACCGCGTCGATGCCGCGCTCGGCCAGGGCGCGAGCTTCGGCGACGGTCGTTGCGCTGGCCAAAAGAACGGCGCCCGTCGCCTTCACCCGGGATAGAAGGGCGTCGCCGGGCAGGCCGAAATGGAAGCTCACGACTTCGGGCCGGGTCGCTTCGATCAGCGCGGCATGGTCGGACCCGAAGGTCGGCAGGGGCACGGACGGCGCGGGAACATCGCCAAGCCCGGCCCGGTCGTACCACGACTGAAGCCGCTGGCGCATGGCCGTGGCGGTCCCGGTAACGTCACCCGGATCGTCGTGACAGAAGAAGTTGACGTTGATCGGCCCGTTACAGGCCGACCGAAAGGCGTCGATCGCTTGTTCGCCAGCGTCTGGCGGGGTCGCGGCGAAGCCGAGCGAGCCGAGCGCCCCGCTTCCGCCAACCGACGCCGCCATCTCCGGGGTGACGACGCCGGCCATGGGGGCGAGGACGATAGGCCAGTCGAGCCTCAGGCGAGTGGTGAATGGGTTTCGATGCCACATGCCGGTTTCCTCATATCCTGGCGCGATCACCTTTGACGGTCGTTCGCCTCCGGCAGGTCCGGCGCCCTGGTCATCTCGCGCCATGCCTTCTTCGACCCCAGACCCTTGGTGTGAAAATACACCAACCGGGCGAGGGCCTGCATCGGCCGGGTGCCGACGGCCAGGTTGAGGAACCAGTTGGGCGGGCCGAGATCCAGGGCGCGGCGCAATAGTTTCTTGGTACGGAACCGCGGATAGTCGCGCGGCAGGATAGAGCCGGGGTCGGGCGCGCCGGACAGAAGATGATCGGCAATCCCGTCCGCCGCCCGGCGGGCGAAATCGAAGGCCGTGAAGATGCCGCCGGCGGTCATCGGGGAAACCATGCCCGCGGCATCACCGACCAGAAGGACGCCGGGCGCCGCGACCGGCCGGATCACGCCACCGCAGGGAATGACGCCGGAGCGCCGCTCGACCACCTCTGCCGCCGAGAAATCGAATATCTTCCGGACCCGTTCCTCGAACCGGGCGAGGTTCGGTTTGTCCGCCCGCTTGCAGGCGAGGCCTACCTGGGTGACGCCGGCACCGGGCACCACCCAGCCGATGTAGCCGGGGGCGTCCCGGCTGTCGAGAAAGGTGTGGAGGAAGCGGTCGTCGACCCCAGCGACCCCGCGATATTCGACCTCCAGCCCCACCAGGAAGCGCCTGTTCGCGCCCAGCCCGAAGGCCTCCGCGACGCGGGACCGGGCGCCGTCCGCGCCGAGGATGTAGCGCGCCTCAAGGTCCAGCCCGGTCAGCCGGAAGCCGCCCTCCGCGCGTTCCGCCCCGTCGAAGCGGGTGTCGTAGCGGACGTCGGCGCCCGCCTTCTCCGCCTCGCCGGCGAGCCAGCGCAGGAAATCCGGCGTCGCCGTCGCATAGAAGGCATAGCCCTCCGACGCCAGGTCGACATGCTTGAGGTTGGGTGCATAGAGGCGGACACCGGGCACCGGCTGCACGAGATGCCCGGGCACGTCGTAATGCGCGGTCAGCGCCTCCCACGCCTCCTTCACCAGGATGCCGGTCGTGTGGACGTGGGCGCCGGGTTCGATTTTGCGTTCGACGACCGTGACCGACAGGCCGCGTTCCGCTGCCCGGCGGGCGGCGACGAGGCCGGCGAAGGACGCGCCGACGATGACGAGGTCGCGCCGGTCGCCCATCAGAGGATCGCGTCCGGGTCGGCCTTCTGGGTGCGCACCGTCAGGAGCAGGAGGCCGCCGATGAGGATGAAGGGCAGGACGGTTGCCATGCCCCAGCGCTGCGGCTCCGTCCATCCGCCCGCGGTCGTCGCCGCCACGACGATGCCGACGATCCACGGGCCGAGGAAGGCTGTGCTTTTGCCGGAGAAGGCGTAGAGGCCGAACATCTCCGTCTCCTTCCCTTCCGGCGCGAGGCGGGCCATCAGCGACCGGCTCGCCGCCTGGACCGGGCCGAAGAAGAGGCCGATGAAGCCGCCGAGGATATAGAAGGCGAGCTTGCTGTCGATCAGGAGGAGCGGCAGACCGAAGGCGAGGATGCCGACGATGCCCAGGAGGATCGTCGGCTTGGCCCCGATCCGGTCGTCCGCCCAGCCGAAGACAAAGGCGCCGAGGCCCGCGGTGACGTTGAGGAGGATACCGAAGACGAGCACCTCCTCCACCTTCATGCCGAAGGTGCCGACGGCATAGACCCCGCCGAAAATGAAGAGCGTGTTGATCCCGTCCATGAAGAGCATGCGGGCGATCAGGAACTTCACGATCTGCCGGTACTTGCGGACCTCGCGGATCGTCGACCAGAGCTGCGCCAGGCCGGCGCCGACCGCCTTGCCGAGCGGCTTGCGCTCCACAGCCAGGTCCGGCGTGAAAAAGAAGATCGGCAGGCTGAAGACCACCGCCCAGATCGCGACGATGGGCCCGACGATCCTGACATGCTCGGCCGCCGCCTTGGACAAGCCGAAGGGCGGGGTCTCCGGCTGGATGAAGACAACGAGGCAGAGGACGAGGCAGACGAGGCCCCCGACATAGCCCAGCGCCCAGGCCCAGCCGGAAACGCGGCCCAGCCAGTTCTCCGCAACCAACCCCGGCAGCATGTCGTTGTAGAAGACCATGCCGAGTTCGAAGGCGACGACCGCGACGCCAACCGCGATCAGGACGAAAGTCGCCGATCCCGGCTCCGGCGTCGCCCACCACAGGACGAAGGAACCCGCGGCCATGATGAGCGTGCAGCCGACCAGCCACGGCTTGCGCCGCCCGCCATGGTCCGCGATGGCGCCGAGGATCGGGCTCAGAATTGCGATACACAGGGCGGCGAGCCCCATCATGAAACCCCAGTCCTCGGTCCCGACCGCGCTCGACGGCGCGATGGCGTTGGCATAGTAGGCGGCGATGACGAAGGTGGTGATCACCGCTACGAAGGGCGAGTTGGCCCAGTCGTAGAGGCACCAGGACAGGACGGCGCGCCTGCTGCCCGGCGTC
>CAYGKX010000089.1:11700-11979 GCA_964350225.1 uncultured Rhodospirillaceae bacterium
GGAAGCGGTTTTCATGGCCGGGGTTGCCTACACGCGGTTTCGGCACGGGCAAAAGTGGCGGCGGCGCTATTGGCAGGGGCGCCGGGGATGGCCACATTGGCACAGGCGGCGCCGCGCTCCAAGCCGGCCGCCCGCCCCCTGACCTTCTGGAGGAGATCGACCGCCATGCTCGTCACCACGACCGCCACCCTGCAGGACCGCAAGATCGTCGCCTACCACGGCATCGTCGCCGGCGAGGCCATCCTGGGCGCCAATGTCTTCAAGGACCTGTTCGCCGGC
>CAYGKX010000090.1:0-11958 GCA_964350225.1 uncultured Rhodospirillaceae bacterium
GGGCGCGCCCGCATGCGCCTGGTCGACCAGGAGACCGGTGAGGAACTGCCGGACAATCGCCCGCCGCGGGGCGAGCGCCGTCCGCGCCGGGACGACGACGAAGGCGGCGACCGTGGGGACGACCGGGGCGGAGAGCGCCGCGAACGCCGGCCCCGCCGTCGCGAACGTTCCGACGCCTGAGGGCGCCGGACAGCATGAACAGGGAAACGGGCGGACTTCGGTTCGCCCGTTTTTCTGTCCAGGGCAGTGAACCGGCCAGCCATGACGACCCAATCCACCGTCACCCTTCCCCGCCTGATCGGCCATCGCGGTGCGGCCGGCCTCGCGCCCGAGAACACCCTGGCCGGGTTGGCGACGGCCGTGGCCAACGGCCTGACCTGGGTCGAGGTCGATGTCAGGCTGGCCCGCGACGGCGGATTGGTGTTGATCCACGACGATACGCTCGACCGGACGACGGGGGAGGCCGGGCGCGTGCGCGACCGGACCGCGCCGGAGATCGCCGGGCTCGACGCCGGGACCTGGTTCGGGCCGGAATTTGCCGGCGAGCGGGTGCCGCCGATGGACGACTATCTGGACAGCGCGCTGGCCCTCGGCGCCGGTGTGAACCTGGAAATCAAGGCGCTGCCGGGCGACGAGGCGGAGACCGGTCACCGGCTGGCGCACGCACTCGCCGCCCGGGGCGCTTCTCCACCGTTGCTCGTCTCCTCCTTCCTGCAGACCGCTCTCGCCGTCATGAGAGACTGCGCGCCGGAGGTGCCGCGCGGCCTCCTCCGCCGACGGCTCGGCAACGGCTGGAAAGGGGCTCTTGCCCGCCTCGATCCGTCGACCCTTCACCTCGGCGCACGCGGCCTGACCCGAAACGCGGTCGAGCGGGCCCGGGGCGCCGGCCTGCCGGTGGCCGTCTATACGGTGAACGACCCGGCCGAGGCGGCCCGGCTGTTCGCCTGGGGTGTCGACAGCCTGTTCACCGACAGGCCGGACCTGCTGCAATCCGTCCTGCCAGACAGCGTGTGACAAAAAAATTTTGGTTTTCGGGGTGGGTTTCCATATATGGGTAACCTCAAATGGACTGGCCAGAAGGCCGTCCAAGAGAAAACTCAACGCAATATGGCCGTCGCGCTCCGCACTCGGGTGAGGAGAGGGGCACGGCGCCATATCTTTTTGTGCGGCTGCGGGGAAGTATGGGCGAACCGGCTCAAGTCCAGGATTTCCGGACACGGAACAGTTTCGGCTACGACGATCTTCTGGCCTGCGGCCACGGAGAATTGTTCGGGCCGGGCAATCCGCGTCTGCCACTGCCGCCCATGCTCATGTTCGACCGGATCACCCGCATCGCGTCCGACGGCGGCGCCCATGGCAAGGGCGAAACGATCGCCGAACTCGACATCCGGCCGGACCTCTGGTTCTTCGAGTGCCACTTCGAGAGCGATCCGGTCATGCCGGGCTGCCTCGGACTGGATGCGATGTGGCAGCTTGTGGGCTTTCATCTCGGCTGGCTGGGCCTCAACGGCAAGGGCCGGGCGCTGGGCGTGGGCGAGGTGAAGTTCACGGACCAGGTGCTGCCGGAGGTGAAGCTCGTCAGCTATCACATCGACATCAAGCGGGTGATCAATCGCCGCCTCGTCCTCGGCATCGCCGACGGCGTGATGAAGGCGGATGGAAAACCGATATACGAGGCCAAGGACATGCGTGTCGGCCTCTTTACCCAATGAGGATCGTGCCATGAGGCGGGTCGTCGTCACCGGGCTGGGCATCGTTTCCAGCATCGGCAACAACAAGGCGGAGGTTGTGGACGCGCTCCGCACCGGCCGTTCCGGGATCGAGTTCTGCGACGTCTACAAGGAGATGGGCTTCCGCAGCCATATCCATGGCTCGATCAAGCTCGATCCCAACGAGGCCGTCGACCGGCGCCTGCGCCGCTTCATGGGCGACGGCGCCGTCTACAACTATGTCGCTATGGAAGAGGCGATCCGCGATTCCGGGCTCGAGGAAAGCGACGTCTCGAACGAGCGGACGGGCCTCATCATGGGCTCCGGCGGACCGTCGACCAGCAATCAGGTCCTCGCGGTCGACACGCTGCGCGAGAAAGGCTCCTCCAAGAAGGTCGGCCCCTTCATGGTGCCGCGGGCGATGTCCTCGACCAATTCGGCGACCCTGGCCACGCCTTTCCACATCAAGGGCGTGAACTACTCGATCACCTCGGCCTGCTCGACCAGCGCCCATTGCATCGGCAACGCGATGGAGCAGATCCAGCTGGGCAAGCAGGACATCATGTTCGCCGGCGGCGGGGAGGAACTGCACTGGTCGCTCTCCGTCCTCTTCGATGCCATGCCGGCCCTGTCGCAGAAGTTCAACGACACGCCGGAAAAGGCCTCCCGGCCGTTCGACGTCTCGCGTGACGGCTTCGTCATATCCGGCGGCGGCGGCTGCGTCGTCCTGGAGGAGCTGGAGCATGCCAAGGCGCGCGGCGCCAAGATCTACGCCGAAATCGTGGGTTATGGCGCGACCTCCGATGGTTACGACATGGTCCAGCCGTCGGGCGAGGGCGCCGAGCGCTGCATGAAGCAGGCGATCGCCGGGCTCGACGAGCCGCTCGATTATGTCAACACCCACGGAACGTCGACCCCGGTCGGTGACGCGAAGGAGCTCGAGGCACTGCGCCACGTCTTCGGCAACGGCAGCGGCAACCAGGTGCCCTATTTCAGCTCGACCAAATCGCTGACCGGCCATGCCCTGGGCGCCGCGGGCGTGCACGAGGCGATCTATTGTCTCCTGATGATGGAAGGCGACTTCATCGCGGCGTCGGCCAATGTCGACGAACCCGACCCCCTGGCCGACGGCATGCCGCTGGTCACCGAGACCAAGACGGATATCCGGCTTAACCAAACCATGACGAACAGCTTTGGCTTCGGCGGCACGAACTGTAGTCTCACTTTCCGCCGCTACGACAGCTGAACTTCCGGAGCATCGACTTATGACGGGGATTCTGGCCGGCAAGGTGGGCCTGATCATGGGCGTCGCCAACGACCGGTCGCTGGCCTGGGGCATTGCCAGGGCCGCCGCCGAGCAAGGCGCGGAGCTGGCCTTCACCTATCAGGATGTCGAAGGCATCTCGCGCCGGGCGATCCCGCTGGCCGAAAGCGTCGGGGCGCCGATCATCGTCCCGGCCGACGTGACCAACAATGCCTCGCTCGACAGCGTCTTCCAGACCGTCGGCGACAAATGGGGGCGGCTGGACTTCGTCGCCCATTCGCTCGCCTTCACCAACCGGGATGAGCTCAAGGGCCGGTATGTCGATACCAGCCGGGAGAACTTCCTCCGGACGATGGACATTTCCTGCTTTTCCTTCACGGATATCGCACGGCGCGCGGAGCCGCTGATGATCGACGGCGGAGCGCTTCTGACCCTGACCTACGACGGTTCGCAGCGGGTCTTCCCGTCCTACAATGTGATGGGGGTCGCGAAGGCGGCGCTTGAATCGACCGTGCGGTATATCGCCAACGACCTGGGCGGCAAGGGCATCCGCGCAAACGCGTTGTCCGCCGGCCCGATGCGGACCCTGGCCGGGGCCGGCGTGTCCAACGCCCGCTATATGTACAACTGGATCGAGGACAATACGCCGCTGCGCCGGAACCCGTCGCTGGAAGAAGTCGGCAACGCGGGCCTCTATCTCGTGTCTCCCCTGTCGAACGGCGTGACGGGGGAAATCCATTATGTCGACTGTGGATACAATATCGTCGGCATGTGCAACGTCGACGAATAGGGCGTTCCGAAACCGCTAGATCCGGCGGCCAGCCTGTTCGCGCCGCATGCCGGGCATGATTTGCCGCTGCCCGGCCCGGGCCGTATAAGGGCCCAGGTCCTTCACCATCTCCGGATTCCCGATGGCAGTGCGTAGCCCCATCGTCCTGGGCGGCCTCCTGACCGCGCTGACGGCCTTTGGTGCCGTCTCGACGGACCTGTATCTGCCTGCGCTACCGGTTATCGGCAAGGCGCTCGGGGCGGATGCGACGTCGGTCCAGATGACCTACACCGCGCTGTTGGTCGGCTTCGCCCTGGGGCAGCTCCTGTACGGCTCCTTCTCCGACCGGTTCGGCCGGCGGCCGGTACTCCTGGTCGGGCTCTCCGTCTACTTCCTGTCCTGCATCCTCTGCTATTTCGCCTGGCATGTGGACGTCCTGATCGTCGGCCGGTTCATCATGGGGGTCGGCGCCTGCAGCGGGCCGGTCCTGGGTCGGGCCATCGTGCGCGACATCTTCGGGCGCGAGAAATCGGCCAAGATGCTGTCCTACATGGGAACGATGATGGGGTTGATCCCGGCGGTCGCCCCGCTGCTCGGCGGTTATCTGACGGCGGAATTCGGATGGCAGTCGAACTTCGCCTTCCTCGGCCTGTTCGCCACCCTGACCATCCTCGGCACGATCTTTCTCCTGCACGAGACGAACAAGTGGCAGGACCCCCAGGCGCTTCAGCCCGGCCGCATGATGGCGGCCTATCGGGAACTGCTGGGAAGCCGGCCCTTCATGGCCTACACGATGGCCGTCACGTTCGGGTTCGGCGCCTTCACCGCCTATATCGCGAACGTTCCGTTCGTCCTCGTCGACCAGCTCAAGGTGCCGGTCGAGGACTTCGGCTATTACTTCGCCATCGTCGTCGTCGGCTTCATGGTGGGCACGATCTTCGGCGGGCGGCTTACCGGGCGGGTCGGCATACCCCGGATCACGCTCGCCGGCATCCTGATCCTGATGGGGGCGGCCGCGGCGGGCGCCGTATTCGCGCTGTCCGGGATCGTCACCGTCGCCGCTGTGATCGGGCCTGCGGCAGTGATGCTTCTGGGGATCGGCCTCGTCTTTCCCAACGGCATTGCCGGCGCCATCGGGCCCTTTCCGACCATGGCGGGTGCGGCGTCGGCGCTGCTCGGTTGCTGCCAGATGGCCACGGGCGCGGTCGTGGCGACGATCACCGCCGGTCTCTACGACGGGACGACCGTCCCCATGTCGCTTGGCATGGTGGGGTCGGCGGCCATCTGCCTCGTCCTGTTCCTCGCCCTCGGTCGCGGCCGGGAGACCGGGCGGGTGCTCGCGGAATAGCTTCCGGGGCCGTCAGGCGACGGTATCCGCCCGAGCGGAGGGGACTTCGGTCAGCGGGCCGAGATTGAACCAGGCGGCGAGCGCCCGGCGCAGGCCGGTCGACCCGTCGACCTCCAGCCGTTCCGTTTCCAGCGCCCGGGACAGCGCCAGGTCGCCGCGCACGATGTAGATCATGTCGGGCAGGCTCGACGAGAGATAAAGGTCCGTCTCGCCACCGGGATCGGTCAGGCACAGCTGGCACTTCCCTTCGCTGTTCAGAAACCACCACAGACGCTTGTTTTCCGGCTGGTCGGTGAACTCGACGCGGACGACCGTCCGGTCGCGCGCGAAGGCGTTCGGGTCGACGCTCCGCTCGAGCGCCCAGATCAGGAGGCCCAGGTCGATTTCATTCTCGGCCAGTTGACGGCGCGCCCAGCGCTGGCCCCAGACTCCGAGCGATTCGATCAGCGGCACGAATTCCATCCCCGCCGGGGTCAGGTGATAGGTCCAGGCCTTGCGCCCCTCGGCGCGGCGGCGTTCGACGATCCCTTCCGCCTCCAGCTGCTTCAGCCGGCGTGACAGGAGTGTCGGCGACATCAGGGGAACGCCGCGTTTCAGTTCCGAGAAGCGGGTGGCGCCGACGGCGAGGTCGCGGACGATCAGGGGTGTCCAGCGTTCGCAGAAAAGCTCCGCGGCCTTGGCGACGGGACAGAACTGGCCGTAGCTGCGCATGACGGCCTCCTTTCCGATCTCCAGAGGCTAACAAGCGGGATCATTCCGAAAAAGTACAGTTTGTGGACTGGAGGCGGCGGCGCCGGCGGTCCACAGTCGGCGATCAGTGACGGCGAACCGCAAGCCAGGGAGGTCTGCCATGGATGCCGCGCAAAACGGTCAGGTGTCAGAAAGCGCCGCCGACATATATGAGGAATTCTTCGTGCCCTGCCTGTTCGGCGACTGGGCGCCCCGGGTCGTCGGGGCCGCGCAGGTCGCACGGGGCGACCGTGTCATCGACGTCGCCTGCGGCACGGGCGTGCTGGCGCGCGCCGCACTGGAGGCCGCCGGGCCGGACGGCGATGTCGTGGGCCTCGATCTGAACCCGGGCATGCTGGCGGTTGCCCGCCGGGTCGCGCCGGACATTGCCTGGCACGAAGGCAGGGCGGAGGCGCTGCCCTTCGAGGCGGGCCGCTTCGACGCCGCGCTCAGCCAGTTCGGGCTCATGTTCTTCGAGGACCGGCGGGCGGCGCTGTTGGAGATGTGGCGCGTCCTCGCGCCGGGCGGGCGGCTCGCCGTCGCCGTCTGGGGCGCGCTCGAGGAGACGCCAGGCTATCTGGCGATGGTCGGCCTCCTGGATCGTCTGTTCGGCCGGGAAGCGGCCGATGCGCTCCGCGCGCCGTACAATCTCGGCTCGACCGCCGCGCTTCGCGACGTCGTCGACGCGGCGCGCATTCCGGACGTGCGGATCGATACCCTGCCCGGCGAGGCCCGCTTTCCGTCGATCGACGCCTGGGTCCATGTCGATGTCCGGGGCTGGACCCTGGCCGACATGATCGACGACGATCAGTATCAAACGCTCCGACGGGCGGCGAACGCCGAATTGGCGGGCTTCGCCGGCCCCGACGGGAGCGTGGCTTTCCCCCACGGCGCCCATATCGTCACCGCGACGAAGCCCTGACGGCGAAGGGTCCGCCGCGCCCGGCCCGGATATTCGGACCTGGCGGGCGCGGCGGAAGGGGGGCGGCTACCGCTTGTAGACCGTCTTGCCGTCCTTGATGGTCTCCAGGACGACGATGTCCTTGATCTTCATCGGGTCGATCGTCGTCGGGTCGGCGCTCAGGATGATCAGGTCCGCCTGCTTGCCCGGATCGAGGGAACCCTTGCGGCCCTCCTCCGAATATTGCCGGGCGGCATGGATCGTGATCGCCTTGAGCGCCTCGGTCGGCGTGACCCGCTCCTTGGGACCGATGACCTCACCGGTCCGCGACGCGCGGGTCACGGCGGTCCAGACCGTCCACATCTGGTTGATCGGAACGACATTGAAGTCGGTGTGGTTGGTCGGCTTCAGGCCCTTGTCGATCGCCGTCCGCATGGGGCTCAGGCCGAAGGTCATCTCCTTGCCGAGATTCTTCAGGTGCGCCGCCGAGAAGAAGAAGGTGTGCTCGGAATAGAAGGACGGGATCAGCTTGTACTCGACCATCTTGTCGAGCTGCGCGGGTGTCGCGAACTGCGCGTGGACGACGATCGTCCGGCGGTCCTTCGACAAATCCTTGCCTGCGGCGTACCGGTGACCCTCCAAGACCATGTCGATGGCGGCGTCGCCATTTGCGTGGACCAGGGTCTGGAGGCCAGCGTCGTAGCAGGTCTTCATGAACTTGTTCAGAACGTCCTGCGGAAACTCCGGCTCGCCGCGCCAATTCTTCTGGCCGACCGGGCCGCCCGTCAGGTAGGGCCTGGAGAAATAGGCAGTCCGTCCCTGGACCGAGCCGTCCTGCGTCGCCTTGCACCCGCCCAGTTTCAGGCCGTTCTTGTATTTTCCGAACGTCGACGGCGGGTTCTTCTTCAGGATGTTCTCGAGGTCGGAGATGAAGGCATAGGCGATCACGTCGATATAGAGCGCACTCTTCGAGGCGGCATGTTGCAGAAGCTCGATCTGCTCGAGGTGGGAAGCGCCCTCGTGGGCGGTCGCGATGCCGTAGGAGGCGTAGAGGTTCTGGGCGAACTTGATGGCCTTGAGGGAGTCTTCCTTCGTCGGCTGGGGCAGCTTGGCGAAGATCGGAATCCAGGCCGTCTCCATGACGAGGCCGGCCGGTTCGTTCGAGCCGGGCTTGCGGGCGATGATGCCGCCGGGCGGTGTCTTCGTCTGGGCCGAGATGCCGTATTTCTTCATCGCCGCCGAATTCAGCACCGCGCCGTGGAGCGAGACGTGGATCACCATGGCGGGGTTGTTCGGCAGGACCGAATCGATCGCGTCCCGGGTCAGGACCTCGCCGTTCGGCATGTTGTTCTCGTCGTAGCCGTAGCCGATTATCAGCTCCCCGTCCGGGATCTTGCGGTCGGTCTTGAACTTCTTCAGTTCAGCAAGGATGCCGGCGACGTCCTTGGCGGGTCCGACCGGCGGGGCGGAGACGTTCGCCTGGTTCATGATGGCGAGCGCGTTGATGAAATGGCTGTGGGCATCGAGGAAGGCCGGCATCAGGGTCTTGCCGCCCAGATCGACCGTCTTGGCGTCGGCACCTGCCTTGGCCTCCACGGCGGCCCTGGTGCCGACGGCGAGAATCCTGCCGTCGCGCACGGCGATGGCCTCCGCCTTCGGCTGGGCATCGTTCATGGTCAGGATCGGCCCACCCGAATAGATGGTGGTGTCGGCACGGGCCGGCGACAAGGCGAGCAGCCCGGCGGCCGCTGCCGCCGCGGCAATCGCACGAAATTCCATGGGGGTCTCCCTAGAGTGCATGGGTACTGGCACCAGGAGGCTAGCGGCGAAAGATCACCCAAAGATTAGGAGTCAGGCGTGCGCGACGGAAAGGCTGCCATGCAATTAATTGACGCCGGGCAGGCTCATCCGGGAGCGGCCGGCATGGGCGTCGCGCATGAAGTTTCGCCAGATCAGGGCCGGTAGCGACCCGCCCGTCACCCCTTTCATCGGCTTTTCGTCGTCGTTGCCGACCCAGACCGCCACGACGAACTGGGCGGTGTAACCGATGAACCAGGCGTCGCGGCTGTCCTGGGTCGTGCCCGTCTTGCCCGCCGCGGGATGCCCGAAGTTGGCGCGCGCGCCCGTGCCGCCCTTATCCAGGACGGCGGCGAGCACGCGGTTCGCTTCCGCGACCGTCGAGGCGGACAGCACGCGCGGACCCTGCCGCTTGCGGCGCTGGAACAGCACGCGGCCTTGCCGCGTGACGATTTCGCGGATGCCGTAGGGCACGACCTTGCGCCCGCCATTTGCCAGCGCGGCATAGGCCCCGGCCATCTCCAGCACCGTCACGGCGCCGGAGCCGAGCACGAGGCTCAGGTTCGGCTTCAGCTTTGCTGTTACGCCCAGACGTTGCGCAATCGCGATGATCCGGCGCACCCCGACCTTCCGTCCGATCCGGACCGCGACGGAGTTGAGGGACTTCGCCATGCCGACCGTCAGCGAGACGTCGCCCAGATACTCCCGCTTGTAGTTGTGCGGGCGCCATTTGCCGATCCGGATGGGGGCGTCGCGGATGCGATCCTCCGGCCGGTAGCCCGCCTCCAGCGCCGCCAGCAGGACGAACAGCTTGAAGGTCGAGCCCGGCTGGCGCTGCGCCTGGGTGACGCGGTTGAACTCGCTCCGGCGGAAACTGCGGCCGCCGACCATCGCCCGGATGGCGCCGTCGGGGCTGAGCACCACCATGGCCGCCTGTCCCGCGCGTCGGCGCTTCCCATACTTGTCCATGACCTCCGAGACATGGCGCTCCGCCAGTTTCTGAAGAGAGGGGCTGAGCGTCGTCTTGATCAGGAGGTTCTCCTGCCCGATCGAGACATAGTCCCGCGCCTTCTCCAGCACCCAGTCGGAGAAATAGCGCGCGCCCGCGCCGCTCTGCGACGGCGCGACCAGACCCTTGCGGCGAATTGCGGCGCGGGCCTGTTTTCGGGTGATATATCCGGCATCGACCATGGCGCCCAGGACGACGCGGGTCCGGCGGACGGCCGCCTTCGGGTTGCGTACGGGATTGAGCCGCGACGGCGCCCGGAGGAGGCCGGCGAGCAGCGCCGCCTGGAACAGGCTGACCTCGCGCGCGGATCGTCCGAAATAGCGCTGGGCGGCGGCATCGACCCCGTGTGTCCCCGCGCCCAGATAGACCCGGTTCAGATACATCGTCAGGATCTGGTCCTTGGAGAACTTATGCTCCAGCCAGAGGGCGAGCAGGAACTCCTGGACCTTCCGCTTGATCGACCGTTCGTGGGTCAGGAAGACGTTCTTGGCCAGCTGCTGGGTGATGGTGCTGCCGCCCTGGCGCACCCGTCCGGCCATCAGATTGACGACCATCGCGCGGCCCATGCCCCAGGGGTCGATGCCGAAATGGGTGTAGAAGCGCCTGTCTTCGGTCGCGATGACCGCCTGGGGCAGGTATTTCGGCAGATCCTGGATCCGGAGCGCCTGACGATAAATGTCGCCGTACGAGACCAGTCGGCCGCCGGCGCCGTCGACCATCGAGATTTCCGGCCGTCGTTTCAGGTCGTACAGCGTGTCGACGTCCGGCAGGTCGAAGGCATAGTAGATGACAAGGACGGTCACGCCGATGACGGCCCAGACGCAGGCGAGCATCGTCCAGCGGACGAGCGTGCGGACGATGCCGCCGCGCCGGCGCTCCGGTCCGCCCGAGCTCCGCCGGCGGGAACCGCGGCGGCCGCGTCCATTGCCGGACGGGCCGCCCGATCGGGCCGAGGACGTGCGCTTGGCCTTCGATCGTTGGCGCTTGCCGTCCGCGCGCGCCGGGTCGGCCTCGACCGTCAGTGTGCGCTTCCGGGACTTTGTCGCGGCACGACGGGGCGGGCTGCCGTCCAGGTCGTCTTCGGGCGCGTTGACCGGCGGGCGGCGGCGCGACCGCCGGGTCTTGGGCTCGGACGGCGGGCGTTTCGCCATCTCTCAGGTCCTGCCCGAGGGTCTGGCGGCGGCGGTCATTCGAATGTCTCGTTCGGATAGACGCCCCAGACGGCGGACCGAGGCAACCACCCGCGATAGCGCCCGATCGAGACCGAGCACCAGGGACCTGTGCAGCGGCGCAGCCGGACGATCACGTTGGCGCTGAGGATCGCGACCGGCTTGGCCGCGCGCGCCGGCTCTGCCCGAAGGGGCTGGCGCTTCCGGCGGACCAGGGCGGAGCGCCGGCTGGTCAGGTTCGATACGTGGATCCAGCCCCGGTCGCCGCGCACGTCGCGCACCAGCCGCCAGTTGAACACCTCGCGCGTGATCTCGACAGGCAGGCTGCGGCGTTTGTAGACCCAGCGGATCGGGTACTGCTTGCCCGGCCCCGCGCGGACGTTGACCGTTTCAAAACGGAGCGAGACGAATCGGGGCAGGGGACGCGCGCTCTCGCCCCAGGCGGACGTGGTCCCGGCCAGCGAGAGCAGGAGCGGCAGCATCAGCGGCAGGACAGGGGGTGCGAGCAGGGAGAGGCGGCGCCCGAGTGGTATCAGGCGCGGGCGCAGAAGGGGTGTCGGGAAGGGCGGCGGGGCGGCCGCGCCAGGGCCTGCCTTCGCGCCGCGCGGACGCCTCTCGGAAATGGACTGTCGTGGGCCGGGGGCGATCATCAAGGGACGCAGTCTACCTTTGTTTCCTTTGGTTTAGGAGAGGGGACTCTCCCGGGTCAAGTTTCGCCCCGACCGTTTGCGCCGGGCCCATCCGCCGGACGGGCTACGTGTCCGCGGCGGCGCGAAACGGACGACGAACCGCGCTGGACAAGCGACCGGGCGCTTGCTAGGCAGTGGCCGCGATTGCGCGGTTCGATTGAGACACCGGAATGGGTCGGTGATGTGGCAGCGCGCACCCGTGCCGCAGGCTCGGGAAAGAGGACAAAGTATGACGACACAGAAACCCGTTGTGGTGGTCACGCGCAAGCTCCCGGATCCGATCGAGACCCGGATGATGGAGCTCTTCGACACGCGCCTGAACCGCGACGACCGGGTCATGAGCCAGGCGGAGCTGATCGAGGCCTGCAAGTCGGCCGACGTGCTCGTCCCGACCGTGACGGACCGGATCGACAAGGGGGTCCTGGCACAGGCCGGGCCGCGGCTGCGGCTGATCGCGTCCTTCGGCACCGGTGTCGAGCATAGCGACATGGGTGCGGCGAAGGCCAAGTCGAGCATGGGCACGAACACACCCGGCGTGCTGGCCGAGTGTACCGCCGAGATGACCATTGCGCTG
>CAYGKX010000091.1:0-11891 GCA_964350225.1 uncultured Rhodospirillaceae bacterium
CTGACCCTCCCCCTCGACGCGGGGGAGGGGCCTACAGGCGCCGAGACGGAAAGCAGCACTCAGTTCTCCTCCATCTGCATATTTCCGTAGCGGCGGTTGTCGGCGCGGGGCGCCGGTTCCGGCTCGCCCTGGCGGCCGATGCCCGGTCGGGTGTAGGTCCGGTTCCGGGACTGATGCTGCGGCTCCGGCTGACCCAGGCGCGGGTCTGCATGGGGACGCGTGCGGTTGTGGTGGTTCCCCTGACCGTTCCGCATCGCCATCTGGCGCTTCACGATCTTGGGCGTGAACCTGGCATTGCGGATCTTGCCGTAGCCGCCCGTCGTCCGGAGGCAATAGCCCAGATGTTCCGCCCGCAGGTGGCCGGGCAGGTGCAGCATGCCGCCCCGATGGTAGACCCGGCGCATGTCCGCGACGATGACGCGGTAGTGGGCCTTGGTCAGGAGGCCGCGATGGCGCATGGCCCGGATCGCCCAGCAGTCGGCGTCGTTCTCGCGCGTGAGCGCCCGGTTGCCCGAGGAGTGGCCAAGCGCGTGATGAGCGCATTCGTGATAATAGACCCAGACGCGGGTGATGGGCTGCAGATCGGCCATCCGCCTTGGGTTGAAGACGATCACGGGCTGGCCGCCGCGCATCGCGGCATACGCCCGATGCAGGCTGCCGGGATTGTTCGAGATCTGCGGCACCCGACCGTCCGGGGTCCGGCACAGGGGGTCGTTGCGGTCATACTGGCTCGCCTGAGCCGGCGCGGCGGCAAGCGCGATCGCGGCGAGGGCGGCGGCGGCGCTGATCACGGTCGTGGTCTTTCGCGGTGTGGGCAGAAGGCTCATCGGTCTGTCCTCGCGGCTCCTGATTACGTGTTATCCAACGATGTACCGGGTCCGCGCGCCGGCGGCTGTGACCGGGGACACAGGCGCAAGAAAAAGGCCCCGGCGGGGTCGCCGGGGCCTTCGGTTCGGAGTGCCGGGCGCCGGATCAACCGGTGCGCAGGCAGTATTCCAGGTGTTTCGCGCGGGCCGGGCCGGGCAGATAGAGCTTGCCGTCGCCCGACAGAGGCTGCATGTCGCGCTGGATGATCTGCAACCGCTCGGCCGTCAGCTGGCCGCGCTTGCGCATGGTGCGGATCGCCCAGCAGTCCGCGTCCCGCTCACGGCTCATCGGGCGGTTGCCCGCGCTGTGTCCCAGGGCGTGATGGGCACATTCATGGTAGAACCAGAAGGCCCGGGTCACCGGATGGAAGCGCTTCAGCACAACCGGGTTGTAGGTGATCAGCGGCTTGCCGTTCGGCGCGCGGAACGCGACCGCGACATTGTTCAGTCGGGCATTCGGGCCCGCCATGACCTTCAGGCCGAGCGTGTCGACACAGGTCGTCGCATGCAGGTGGTTCGGCCGGTAGGCCTGGGCGCTGGCACTCGTCGTCCCACCCGCGATCGCCGCAGCGGCGAGGCCGGCAACGATGGCAAGACGGGCGGCGGTACGGCTAAACATGTTTCACACTCCTCGAAGGGGTTGAAGCTGGAGATCAACTGTTGAGCGGAGCATGCACCGACGCGCCCGCCGTCTCAGTGACGGGGCGCACAGGGACGGAAAATTCCGCGCCGGACGGCGACGCCGGCTTCGGCATCTATGTCCACTGGCCCTTCTGCCTGGCCAAATGCCCCTATTGCGATTTCAACTCCCACGTCCGCGAGACGGTCGACCAGGACCGCTGGCGTGCCGCGCTCCTGACGGAACTGGCGCACTATGCAGCCCGGACGCCGGGCCGGTGCGTGACCAGCCTCTTTTTCGGCGGCGGCACGCCGTCCCTGATGCCGCCGGCCACCGCCGGGGCGGTGATCGACGCGGTGCACCGCCACTGGCCGGTGGCCGCCGATGTCGAGATCACCCTGGAGGCGAACCCGGCGGCCGCCGAAGTCGACCGCTTCCGCGCCTTCCGCGACGCCGGTGTCGGGCGCGTGTCGATCGGGGTCCAGTCGCTGGAGGACGCCGCGCTGCGCCGGCTCGGCCGGCAGCACGACGCGGCACAGGCCCGCGCCGCGATCGACCGGGCCTCCACCGTCTTTCCCCGTTATTCCTTCGACCTGATCTATGCCCGTCCGGGGCAGTCGCTGGCGGATTGGGAAACCGAACTCGACACCGCGCTGGGGCTCGCGGACGGGCATCTGTCCGTCTACCAGCTCACCGTCGAACCCGGAACGGCCTTCGAGGGGCAAGCGCGCCGGGGAGAGCTTGCCCTGCCGGACGAGGATACCGGCGCCGACCTCTATGAATTCACCCAGGCGCGGCTGGCGGAGGCGGGGCTGCCGGCCTACGAAATATCCAACCACGCCGCGCCCGGTCTGGAATGCCGGCACAACCTGACCTACTGGCGGTACGAGGATTATGTCGGCGTCGGCCCGGGCGCCCACGGGCGGCTGACGGCGGGAGGTGCCAGGGTTGCCACCCGACAGCATCGGGCGCCGGAGGCCTGGCTGGAGCGGGTCGAGCGCGACGGGCATGCCACCCGCACCGACATGGCGCTGTCACCGGCGGACAGTGCCGCGGAATGCCTGATGATGGGTATGAGGACGGTCGGCGGTATCGATCTGGCGCGGCCGCAGGCGGCCGGCGTCATGGACGCGATCGATCGGCAGGCCTTGGCACGGCTGGTCGAACTGGGTTTCGTCGAGGCGACGGAAACGCGTCTGCGCGCGACGGCGCCCGGATTGCAGCGGCTAAACGCCGTCCTGGCAGCTCTCCTGGCGGATGGATGACCGCTTCAAACGAAAAGACCCCGGCACCGGGGCCGGGGTCTTTACTCTTGGCGAAGAGCGACGCTTCAGTTCGTGCCGGTCGCGAAGGTGCTCGGCGCCCCGGAGATGACCCGGAACTCGTCCGGCGTGACCTCAAGTACCGCGAGGCCCCGTTCCGCGAGGCCGTCGGTGCCGAAACGGAAGATCCCGTCGATCCCGATGAAGCCCGACGGGCTGCTGATCGCCTCCGCCGTGAAGGGGGAGCTGTCGTCGTCCGCCTTGGCGTTCCGTGCCAGGGTGGCCGCAAGCGCGACGGCGTCGTAGGCGAGGCTCGCCAGACGTGGCGGGCGGGCGCCGTTCGCCTGTTCGTATTTCACGATGAACCGCTCCCGCAGATCCGGCGGCGTGGTCGCGAACCAGCCGCCCTTGAGGCTCGGTTCCGAGCGGATCGACGCGGAGTCCCACCGGCCCGTGCCGAGGAACCGGATCTTGTCCGGGTCGACCTCGTAATAGGACAGCAGGCTCGCGACGAGACGCAGCTTCTGGCCACCCTCGGCGATCAGGACGGCATCGAAGTCGATCGGCTGGCTGCGCACCACCCGGCCCTTCCGCACCACGGCGGAAACGCCGGCGAAGGCCTGGACCTCTTTCGAGACGTCGGTCGAGTCCGACGGGTAGGTGCCGGTGCGCGTGACGGTCATGTTGTGCCGTTCCGCAGCCTGCCGCGCATATTGCAGGACGAGTCGCCCATAGGCGTTGTCCGGCGTCAGCACGGCGATGCGGCGCAGGCCCTGGGACGCCGCGTAATCGACGATGCGGGAGACCTGCGGCTTGGGCAGGAAACTGATGAGGAAGACGTTCCCGCCCGCGACCTCGCTGTCGTTGGAGAAACCGATGACATTGAGGTTCGCCGCCGCGGCCTTCGCGCCGACGGCCTTGACGGAGGCGGAGAAGAGCGGCCCGAGGATGAGCTGCGCGCCATCGGCGATCGCCTTGTCGGCCGCCGCCTCGGCCCCGGCCGTCGTGCCCTGGGTATCGATGGGGATGAGCTGGAAATTCTTGCTGCCGGCCTCGAAGACGGCCATTTCGGCCGCCTTGCGCATCGCCTTGCCGACGCTTTCATACCGGCCGGAGAGCGGCAGCAGGAGCGCCACCTTGACCGGACGGCCCGGGCCGCCCTTGGACGGGTCGGTCGAGGACGGGTCCCCCGTGGCCGTCTTTGGGCCGCTCTCCTTCTTCGGTGGCGTGTAGGTGCCGCCCTGGTTGGACCCGCCCGTCGCGCAGGCGGCGAGGAAGGCGAGGCCCGCAACGGCGAAGCCAGCGCGGGCGAGGCGGCCGACGCTGCCGCGCCAGGGGCGCCGCCGGGACTGAAGTGGCTGGATTCCGGCGTCGTCGCCGAAAGTTTGGGTCGTCGTCGCCGGCTGGGCGTAAGATAGGTCCACCTTCGAACCCCCCTATGATTTTCGTCGCGTGGCGTGATGGTCGCAGAACAGCCGGAAAAAGGTAGCCGCGGTACCGGACCAAGTAAACCGGAGCGGCCCCCGACCGCCGCCGTGTCACCGGGTCTTCATATTGTCGCGACACCGATCGGCAATCTGCGGGACATCACCCTCCGGGCTTTGGATACGCTGGCGGGGGCCGATTTCGTCCTCGCCGAAGACACCCGGACGACCAAAAAGCTGTTCGCCCATTATGGCATTTCGACGGCGCTGGAAGCCTATCACGAGCATAACGCCGCCCGCGCGCGCCCCGGAATTCTGCGCCGGCTGGCCGCCGGGGGCCGGGTGGCCCTGGTCTCGGACGCCGGCACCCCCCTCGTCTCCGACCCCGGCTACAAGCTGGTCCGGGAGGCGGTGGAGGCGGGTGTGACCGTCTATCCGGTACCCGGCGCGAGCGCGGCCCTGGCCGCTCTGACGGTCGCCGGCCTGCCGTCGGACCGCTTCCTCTTTGCCGGCTTCCTCCCGCCGAAAAGCGGCGGGCGGCGGACGGCATTGGGCGAGCTGAAGGATGTGGGGGCGACACTGATCTTCTACGAAGCGGGCCCCCGTCTGGGCGCGGCGCTGGCCGACATGGCCGCGGTTCTGGGCGACCGGCCGGCCGCGGTTGCGCGGGAACTCACCAAGCTGCATGAGGAGGTCGTGCGCGACCGACTGCCCGCACTCGCCGAACGCTATGAGGAGGCGACGCCGAAGGGGGAGATGGCGGTGATCGTGGCGCCGCCCGATTCGAACGCCGCGCAGGTCGACGACGCGGAGGTCGACCGGCGGCTCGCCGCCGCGCTCCAAAGCCTGTCCCTGCGCGACGCGGCGGATCAAGTGGCGGGCACGACCGGGCGGCCGAGGCGGGAGGTCTACCAACGCGCGCTCGCGCTGGGCAAGGCGGCGCGGGGATGAGGGCACCGCCCGGCGAACCCGGGGGAAAGCGCCGCCGGGCGTGGAAGCTGGGACGGCGGGCGGAGTGGCTGGGCGCCTGTTACCTGCGCCTGAAGGGCTATCGCATCCTCGCGCGCAACCTGCGCCTGCCCGTCGGCGAACTCGATCTCGTCGCCCGGCGCGGCCGGCTTCTCGTCTTCGTCGAGGTCAAGGCCCGCGCGGCAACGGCCGACCCGGGCGCGATTTCGCCGCGCCAGCGCCAGCGGATCGAGCGCGCGGCGGAGGCGTTTCTCGGCCGCAACCCGGCGCTGGCCGGGCTCGACTGCCGCTTCGATGCGCTTCTTCTGGCCCGCGGACGCTGGCCGGTCCATATTGCCGATGCGTGGCGGCCCTGATCGCCGGAGAGCCCGACCGCCGGGCGGACAGGACCGACCGGACCCGTGACTGGAGGAGGCGCACCCCTTGAGCGGCCTGGAATTCGCCGACCCGAAATCCATCGAACGCAATCTACGCGCCCTCGGGAACGGCGCCGGTGAACCCGTGGACCTGGCGGAAGCCGCCCTGGTGCTGGCCGCGCTCGACCGGCCCCGGGTCGATCTCGGACGCTATCGCCGGCACCTCGCCGGCCTCGCGGCCGAAGCCCGGATGGCGGTAAACGGCACGGGCAACGATGAAGACGTACCGCTGGACCGGCGGATCGCCGCCATCAACCGGACCCTTTTCGACGAACATGGCTATGCGGGCGACCGCGACACCTATGACGACCTGCAGAACGCCAATCTGATGCAGGTCATCGACCGGCGTCGGGGCCTGCCCATCGCGCTCGCCATCCTTCATCTTCATATGAGCCGCGCGGCGGGACTGGAAGCTGCGGGCGTCAACTTTCCGGGACATTTCCTGGTGCGCTGTTCGGGCGCCGGCGAGACGTCGCTGATCGACCCGTTCAACGCCGGGCGCGCCGTCGACGCGGCCGAGCTGCGCCGGCTTCTCAAGGCGGTCGAGGGGGACGACGCGGAGATCCAGCCCCATCATTATGCACCGGCCGACGACCGGGCGATCCTCCTGCGCCTGCAGAACAACATCAAGCTGCGCCTGATCAAGGCCCAGGACTATGCCGCCGCCCTGCCCGTGGCCGAGCGGATGCTGTGGCTGTCGCCGGAGAATGCCAGCCTGTGGCACGAGATCGGCGTGCTGAATGCCCAGCTCGGCCACTATGGCGCCGCCATCGACGCCCTCCAGACCGCCGCCCGCCACGACGCGACGGGCGCGCTCCAGCACGAGGTCGCCGCCCTGATGCAGCAATTGCGGCGGCGGCTGAACTGAAGGCGATCTATCCCGATTAGCCCGCCCCCGCCGCGGTTCTCCAGCTATTCCCCGCAAGCTCAGGGCGGCAATCACGGATGCGGTCGGCGAGTTGGCCGAAAAGCGCCATGCCGCCGTTGGCGTTGCTCCTCCCGCGCCCCGGATTATAGTGTCTGCCACCTTCCCCACCCTGCAGCAGCGGACCCCCGACATGAGCCTGGCCGTCGCCATCCAGATGGACCCCATCGGCGCGATCGACATCGACGCCGACAGCACCTTCGTCCTGGCGCTGGAGGCGCAGAAGCGGGGACACGGCCTCTGGTACTACGTGCCGCACGCCATGTCCTTCAACCACGGCCGGGTCTATGCCAAGGCCCAGCGGCTGGAGGTGCGGCGGGAGAAGGGCAACCACGCGACCCTGGGCGCGGAAGAAGTCCTGGACCTGGCGACGATGGACGTCGTCCTGTTGCGCCAGGACCCGCCCTTCGACATGGCCTACATCACGACGACCCATCTGCTGGAGCACATCCACCCGAAGACACTGGTCGTCAACGACCCGGCCCATGTGCGGAACGCGCCGGAGAAGATCTTCGTCACCCAGTTCCCGGACCTGATGCCGCCGACCCTCATCACCTCGGACCGGGCGGAGATCGACGCCTTCCGGCGGGAGCACAAGGACATCATCGTCAAGCCGCTCTACGGCAACGGCGGCGCGGGCGTCTTCCACATCACGCCCGGCGACGAGAATCTCGGCTCGCTTCTGGAGATGTTCACCCAGATGTACCGGGAGCCGGTGATCGTCCAGCGCTACCTGCCGGAGATCCGCCAGGGCGACAAGCGCATCATCCTGGTCGACGGGGAGGCGGTCGGCGCCGTCTCGCGCATGCCGGCGGAGGGCGACGCGCGCGCGAATTTCCACGCCGGCGGCCAGGCCAAGGTCGCGGCACTGAACCCGCGCGAACAGGAAATCTGCCACGCCATCGGCCCGGCACTGCGCGAACGCGGGCTTGTCTTCGTCGGCATCGACGTGATCGGCGACTACATGACGGAGATCAACGTGACCTCGCCGACCGGCATCCAGGAAATCAACCGCCTGTCCGGCACGAAGATCGAGGCCGATATCTGGGACGCGATCGAGCGGCGGGTCGGCGAGGCGGAAGGGTGACCTGTCTCACATGACCGGCCGGGCGGGGGTTCCGACCGCAAGAAACAGATTAACAAATCGTTAATTGCCTCCAACCGCCCGGTTGGATACTCTCCTACAGTCTTTCGAAAACGCCTTCGAAAATCGAAGGCACAATGACAATGGGGAGATCGACACATGTTCAGGAAACTCATCGGCCTGAAACTGGCGGCCGCCGCGCTCTTGGTTGGAATTGGCGTCTCGATGACGCCGGCGCCGGCGCAGGCGGGCTGCATCAACAACGTCTACGGCCGCTACCTGGTCTGCATCTATTTCATCGAGAACGAATGGGTCATCCTGGTCGACGACGCGCTGGACCTTTAGGACCGAACCCTACCCGGCGTGGCGGTTCGGCAGGCGGCGGGAGAGTTCCAGGCGGGCGCGCAGGCTGACGTCGCGCAACTCCAGGCAGGCGCCGGCGACGGCGTTGTGCCGGGCGGATTCCTCGACGACATCCTGGGACGGGCGCGGCGGCGGCAGGGCGACGCCGCGGCGATGCATGCGGGCGGCATGGGTCTTCAGCGCCGCACGGGCATGGGCGAGCGCGTCCTCGACGCTGCGCCCGGCGGCGCGGCACCCGGGCAGGTCCGGAAAGACGGCCTTGTAGCCGCCGCCCGGCACCGTCAGGACGAGGACGATGTATCCGTGCATGAATTACTCTCTTGCCGCGCCGCGAAGGAGTATACGGCAAAAAGAGTGCCACTAATGTGATAATTCGCGGACCGCGAATAACCGGGCGGTTCTGACGGGCGTGGCGTTCCATCCTTCGAGACGCGCTACCCGCTCCTCAGGATGATGGTGGCTTTTGCTGGACCCAACCGGCGGCGTCATCCTGAGGACCCGGCGCAGCCGGCGTCTCGAAGGCTCGGCTCACGAGCGCCCGCCGTCTTTGGCGAGCAGCCACTCTAGAACCGGCAGACGACCTTGCCGTAGTGCCGGCCCTGCGGGAAATCGGCGATCGCCCGCGGCAGTTCGTCGAAGGCGAAGCCGTGGTCGGGGTCGACCGGGGCCTCGATGCCGTGCGCTTCGATCGCCGCGACCAGCGCTTCGAACATCGTCCGGCTGCCGACCGTCACCCCCTGGAGACGGACATTCTGGGTCACCACCGGACCGAGATTGAGATCCCCCTTTCCGCCGGAGAGCACGCCGATGAGGGCGATCGTCTTGCCCGGCTTCACGCAACGAAGGGATTGTTCAAGGGTGCCGGCGCCACCGACCTCGACCACGAGGTCGGCCCCAGCACCATCGGTCGCCGCCCGCACGGCCTTGAACCAGTCCGGCGTCTCCCGGTAGTTGACCGCGACGTCCCAGCCATAGGTCTTCGCCCGCGCCAGCTTGTCGTCCGAAGACGATGTGATGACCGTACTGCAACCCAGCATTCTCGCGAAGATGAGGGCGAAGAGGGAAACGCCGCCCGTGCCCTGGATGACGACCGTGTCGCCGGGGCGGAGTCCGCCCTGCTCGACCACCGCGTTCCAGGCTGTCACGGCGGCGCAGGGCAGGGTCGCGGCGGCCGCTGCATCCCAGCCTGCCGGCGCCTTCACGACACCCGACTGGTCGAGGACCATATACTCCTGCATCGTGCCGTCGAGCGGCCCGCCCAGGGTGCCGGCCCAGCATTCCTCGCGAAAGAGACCGTCGATCCAGTTCTGGCCGAAGATCGGGCAGACCAGATCGCCCACCGCGACGCGGGTCACCCCGTCGCCCACCGCCTCGACCGTGCCGGCCCCGTCGGAGACCGGCACCAGCGGCAGTTCACCGCTGCGCCGGCCGTAGCCGCGGTTGACCATGACCGTGTCGCGATAGTTCAGCGACGCGGCCTGCATCTTCACAAGGACCTGCCCCGGCCCGGGCTCCGGTTTCGGCCGCTCGCCCAGCCTGAGGTTTTCGAGCGACCAGTCGTCGCGGATTTCCATGACCTTCATGCCGTGCCTCCCATGTCTCGCGGTCTCTGCCGCTCGCCCCTTACTTACCCCCTGACGGCGAGGGCCGAAAGCCGCTCCCTACTGCGCTTCGGGCAGGGCGAGGAGCGCTTCGGCCAGCGCGTCGGGACAGGAAAAGAAGGGGGAATGGTCGCTTTCGAGGGTCACAACCGGGTCGCAAGGTTGACCTGCCTGCATCGACCGCTGGGTCGCGAGCGGGAAGGCCCGGTCCCCGGAACATTCGATATAGGCGCGCGGGATCCGGCCGTAGCGTCCCGCGCTGACGCTGAGGGGTTCCGCCGCGATGCTCGCCGGTTCCCAGACCATCATCGTCCGGGCGAGCGCCACGTCGGCCGGATCGCAATCGGCGTAGAAAAGCTCCTCCAGTCCGTCGCCCTCGAAGATGTAGGCCGATCGATCCTCGTTCCAGACCCGGCAGGTCTCCAAAAGGGAGCCGGTCTGGTCGTGGCGGCCGTCCCGGAAGGACTCCCCGTCAGACAGGAGCATGGCGCTGAGGTAGACGAGACGGGCCACCTTGTCGGGCACCGCCTCCGCGACCCGGCTGAGGGTCAGCCCGCCCAGGCTGTGTCCGACGAGGATGGCCTTTTCCGACCGGCGGCGCAGCAGGCCTGCGACGGTTTCGACATAAAGGTCCGGCGTCAGCGTCTCCAGCGGCGTGCGGTCCTCGCCATGGCCCGGCAGGTCCGGCGCGACCGCACGGTGCCCCCCGCGCTGCAGGCGCGGTATCAGCTTGTGCCAGCACCAGGCGCCATGACAGGCCCCATGGACCAGGATGAAGGTCGCCATATCCGTTCTCTCTCCCACGCGGCCGGCACCCGGCGCCACACCCTGATGGCACAACACGATTTCGCGACCGGGTTGCCGCGCGCCGACACCAATTAACATATTCGCCCCGGACGCATGCTAGTGTCGCCCGATCGGGAACGGGAGAGCATTGACGATGGGATCGATATTCGGGAATGCCATATTGCGGCGACGCCGTGCGAGGGCGGCGCAGCCGCTGGCCCTCTTCCTTTGCCTGGGTCTGACCGTCGCCGCCTGCGAGGGTACGCGGATCGACCCGTCGGGCGGACTTGCACCGGCGCCGGGCCAGGCCATGCTGATCGCCAAGGCCGACGAACGCGGCTTCGCCAGCAATACCGGCCGCGTCCAGGTCACCGGCATAGACGGCGCCGCGCGGTCGACGGGCCGTGGCACCTTGGGCCTGACCAACCGCCTTGCCCTCCCCGCCGGCCCCCGGACGGTCTCCTTCATCTATGCCGTTTCCTACGGCTGCCAGGTGGTCGGCTGCAAGACGAAGACCTATGACGGTCAGATCCGGTTCAACGCGGAGGAGGGGCGCCGTTACCAGCTGCACGCGGCCATCTCCACGACCGAGAAGCTGTTCGCCTGGATCGTCGACGAGACGGACGGCCGCATCGTCGCCGGCCGGCTGCCGCCCGGCGCCCAGTAGGGACGGCCCCCGGCGAGCCCAACGTTGCACGGGCTACCAGTTAAAGGGGCCGACGACCTCATGCCCGCGGGAAGCGCCCGGCGGCAGCAGGTGAATGACAAAGGACAACCGCGAGAGATTGTCGTCGCGCACCGGCGCCCCGCCATGGATCAGCATGCCGTGCCAGAACAGGGCATCCCCTTTCCTCGCGATGAATTCTTTTCGCGGATAACGGGCCATCGTCTCGTGCAGATGGTCGAGATAGCGGAGGTTCTCCTCCGGGCTCGCGGTTCGGCACTGGGTCTGGGGGTAGTTATCGAAGGGCGCATATAGCGGCTCCCGGTGCGAACCGGGATAGAAGACCAGCGGCCCGCTGTCCGGATGGATGTCCTCGCAGGCAATCCAGACACCACAGATGTAGTGCATCGGCCAGACGTGAAAGACGTAAGTGTCCTGGTGCATCTGCTGCCGGCTGCCCTTGCCGAATGTCAGCGAGAATTGCGGCACGGCGGGGCGATCGAAGATCGCCGATGCGACCTGCCGGATTCCCTTGAACGCATACAGGCGCTGCGCCCGCGCGTCGAACTCGTTGAAAGCGCCGATGCGCCAGAAGGAGCGGCGTTCGATGGCGGCACGTTCCGAGAGCGGCACCGCAGCCAGGCGCTCGTGCGGGCAGTGGATGACGACCCCGTCGTCATCGATGCGCAAGTCGCTGATGGCCAGCCCCGGGATGGGCTCTTCGGCCTTCCAGATGTCGTCGATGGCGCCGCCGATCTCGTCGACGAGGTCGACCGGGACGAAATTCTCGGCGACGAAATAGCCCTCCCGCACCCATTGCTCCAGCCATGCTTCCAGACGGGAATCGCCCGGCCACCGCGCCGCGATTTCCGGAACCTGTGCGAGCGCGTCCGGCTTCTCGAACCAGGGCCA
>CAYGKX010000092.1:0-11880 GCA_964350225.1 uncultured Rhodospirillaceae bacterium
GAGGGCGCCTGGGTCGAGCCGACGATCTGGACCGGACTCGGCGAGGACGCGGCGGTCGGCCGCGAGGAGATCTTCGGCCCCTGCTGCCACATCCAGCCCTTCGACACGGACGAGGAGGCGATCGCCATGGCGAACAACAGTCCCTACGGGCTCGCCACGTCGATCTGGTCTCAGGACATCACCCGCGCCAACAAGGCGGCGCGGAAGATCAATGTCGGCATCACCTGGGTGAACTGCTGGTTCCTGCGCGATCTGCGGACGCCCTTTGGCGGTGCGAAACAGTCGGGCATCGGCCGCGAAGGCGGTGTACACTCTATGGAGTTCTACACCGAACTCACCAACGTCTGCGTCCGGTTGTAGCCACCGGAAAGGTCGCCAATATGCGCATCGCCGCCGCCGTCGCCCTCCTCACCTTCAGCGCCGGCGTCGCGGCGGCGCAGACCGCCCCTCCGAATGTCGTCGTCGAGTATACGTCGATCGAGCGAACCTCGCTCCGCAAGAGCCGGGCGGGCGATCCCTTGCCGCCGTTCACCAGTGCCAGCGGCAACATCGCCTGGCAGAAGAAGCCCTTCAGGGCCGGTGGCCAGGCGACCTTCCTGCCCTTCGAGGCGAGCCTGCCCGCGGTCCAGGTGACGATCACCCAGGTCAAGCTGCTGCCCGAAGGCAACCAGTGCACGGGCGAAAAGCCGCTGTGGCAGATGACCGGCGCCCCGATCCGCAATCCGGCGATCCTGGGCGCCCGGCCCCTCCGCGCCCCCTCCGGCGCCGTCGCGCCGATCTGGGCCATGATGGTCTATCCGGCGTCCTCCCGCGCCAGGATCGTTCCGCCCGGCAGTTTCACCGCGGCCGACATCCCCAGGGGCTTCGCCGTCGCCAACATCCTCGCCGGGGTCGATCTCACCGGCAACGGGCGTCCGGAAGCGGTGCTCCTCAGCTACTGCCTGGACCCGAACGGGCGGCCCGACATCGCCAGGGGCCGGAACTGCCTCGAGAAGATCCAGGCCGTACATCTGAAGGAGGCGAGCGGCTGGAAGGAGCATCGCCTCTACGAGCCGTGCTGACGGACGCCGCCGGCATTCTTCATACGCCCGCAGGCGACGATGCCCGGATCGCCAGCTTCGTCCCCTCGATCACCGAACTGATCGTCGATCTCGGCCTCGCCGACCGTCTCGTCGCGCGGACGCAGTTCTGCATTCATCCCGCCGACGTCGTGCGGAACATCCCGGCGATCGGTGGGACCAAGAAGGTCTCGCTGCCGAAGCTGCGCGCCCTCGCGCCGACCCACGCCATCCTGAATATCGACGAGAACACGCGGGAGATGGCGGCCGAGATGGCCGAGTTCGTCCCCCACGTGATCGTCACTCACCCCATCGAGCCGGAGGATAATTTCAAGCTCTACCGCCTGCTCGGCGGCATCTTCGACCGGGAAGCGGGGTCCGAAGCGCTCTGCGAGCGGCTGGAGAGCGCCCTCGCCCGCTGCCGGGAAGCGGCCCGCGACCTGCCGCCCAAGGACGTCGTCTATTTCATCTGGCGCGACCCCTGGATGACGGTCTCGCGCGACACCTACATCGCGCGGATGCTCGACCTCGTCGGCTGGCGCACCCTTTGCCACGACCCGGCCGTCCGCTATCCGGAGGTCGCGATCACACCGGAGCTTGTCGAGCGGGCCGACCTGTTCCTCTTCTCGAGCGAGCCTTACGCCTTTGGGGAGGCCGACCTCGCCGCCTTCGCCTCGGAGACGGTCTGTCCCCCCGGAAAGCTGCGGCTTGTCGACGGCGAATATTGCTCCTGGTACGGCAGCCGGGCGATCGCCGGGCTCGACTACATCGCGGACCTTGCGCGGACCGGAGCGTGAGCCCCTGCGTTAGGGGCCTTCCCATCAGATGACCGGCCCCGGCACAGACGCCGGGGCCGATACATCGACAGAGTAACGGCTATCGCAGCGGTCAGGAGCCGTATTTGATCGTGCAGCCGTAGTGCTGCGTCACGGCATCCTTCACCTTGCGGCCCGCCTGAATGTCTTCCAGCGCGGCGAGGACGTAGTTGTGAGCGTCCTTCACGCTGGACTGGCGCCAGGTCGGCTTGTCGTCCATCCCGCCCATGTAGAGAAGCGTTCCGTCCTTGCCGACGACATACATGTGCGGCGTGACCCGCGCGTCATAGGCCTTGCCGACGACGCCCTTGGGGTCGAGCAGCACGTGGCTCGGATTGGCCTTGCGGCTCGTCGTCAGGTCGTTGGCCTGCTTGGCGGTGACATATCCCTGGCTGCCCGGCTCCGACGACACGATGGTCAGCCAGACCACGCCCATGTCCTTTGCCTTGGCCTAGGTTTTCTGCATGTTGCCGGTGACGTAATGCTTCACCGTGTACGGGCATTGGTGGTTGGTCCATTCGAGGACCACGATCTTACCCTTGTAGTCCGACAGCCTGACCGTCTTGCCGTTGCTGTCGACGGCGGTGAAGTTCGGTGCCGGTTGGCCGATCGCCGGCGAACCGCTGGCGGCAACGGCCGCGCCGGAAGTGCCGAGGGCAATGGCGCCCGCGGCGGCAAGTCCGAGAAACAGTCGCTTGGTCAACATCTTCCTATTTCTCCCTGATCGAGAAGGTGAACTTCGGGTCAGACTCCTGAAGGTGGACAGAGCCTGCTGCCATGTCGAAAACGCTAAAGGCGAAGGCGATCCCTTCCCAGGCGGTTGCTAATTCGTCCGCGCTGCCTGCTTGGTTGGCTTGAACTTCCGGATCTCATCCATCATGCCGCTCTCCGTCAGGATCTGCGGCATGACGACCGGCTTCGCGGCCGATCCGGCCGGCGGGTAGAAAACGTAAAGCGGCACCCCGTTGCGGCCGAACCTGGCGAGTTCCCGCGCGATGGTCGCGTCACGGCGCGTCCAGTCCGCCTTGAGAATGGCGATGCCGCGCGCCTTCATGGCCTTCAACAACGTTTCCGACCGGAGGGTCGCGCGTTCGTTGACGATGCAGGTGATGCACCAGGCGGCGGTGAAATTGACGAAAACCGGCTTTCCCTCGGCCCGGAGGGCCTGGAGTTTCTCCGGCGAGAAGGCCGACCAATTCCATGCGCCGCTCTCAGCACTCGCCACCTTGGGCGCCGCCGCTGGACGGTCGGCCACGACGGTGAGGCCAACAGCCGCGACCAGGAACAGGACGGCGAAGCCGCTCCCGAAGGCGCGGCCGCGCGCGGACACGTTCCGGGTGGATTGCCAGAGCCAGAGGGCGAAGGCGAGGAGCAATGCACCGGCAAGCCCCGCCAGCAGCGCGACCTCGCCCGCCTGCAGGGTTGCGACCCACAGAAGCCATGCCGCCATGCCGTACATGGGAAAGGCCAGGACCTGCTTCAGACGATCCATCCAGGGCCCCGGCTTCGGCAGGCGCCGCAGCGATCCGGGGAATAGGCAGAGCAGGAGGAAGGGGAGCGCCATGCCGATGCCGAGGAACACCATGATGGCGAGTGCCTCGTACCATGCGGCAAAGGCGGCATAACCGACCGCGCCGCTCATGAACGGGACGGTGCACGGGGACGCGACCAGCACCGCAAGGGCGCCCGTGAAGAAGGTACCGCTATAGCCTTTCCGGCCGGCCAGCCCGGCGCCGACATTCATGAAGGACCCGCCGATCTGGTACAGGCCGGAAAGGTTCAGGCCGACCGCGAAAAGGACGAGGCCGAGCAGAAGCACGACGACCGGCTCCTGCAACTGGAAGCCCCAGCCGATTTCCTGCCCCGTGGCGCGCAACGCGGCAAGCGCCGCACCGACAAGGGCGAAGAACAGGACCACCCCGGCGGCGTAGGCCATGCCATGCCCGGCAAGGGTCCGCCGGTCGGCATGGGCGTGCTGGGCCAGCCCGACGAGTTTCATCGACAGGACAGGAAAGACACAGGGCATCACGTTCAGGATCACGCCGCCTATCAGCGCGAGGCCAAGCGCGAGCAGGAAGCCGATGGCAAGATCTCCGGTGCCGCCTCCGCCTCCCGCACCGTCCCCCGTCCGGCCGGCGGCGGCCGCCGCGGCAAGCGCGGGATCGGCCGCAGCCTTGACGGCGAAGGCCTGGGTCGCGGTCCCGCCATCCTCGAGCTTCTCTGTCAGGACGACGACGCCGTCGATGCTCTTTGCGGCGATCGGCTTCTTCGATGCCTCTGTCCGGAGCGTGATGCCGTCCGGCCCGACGGACAGCTTCTGTGGCGCCGGATAGGAGATCACGCCAAAGGTGGCCGGGTAGAAATAGGCCTCCCGAAGACGCGCCCGCTCCATCCCCCTGGCGTCGAGCCGCAGGACGAAACCGCCCTTGTCGCTGGCGAAGCGTGCCGTCCAGGGTGACGGTTTGGGCAGCCCGGCGCGGGCCTTCGCGAACAGGTCGGCATGACGGAAATCGGCCGGCGGGTCGCCGGCCATGACTTCGAGGGTCAGGGTGAAGGTCTTCGCCTCGGGAACACAGATCTCCTCGCAGACCAGCCAGGAAGCGTTGGCGGTGAGGGTCACCGGCGCGCCCGCCCTGGCATCGGCCGGCACTGTCACGGGAACGAGATAAACCGCCTCGTTGCTGTAGCCGTAATTCATCAGCGGCCCGACCGGCAGCCGGTGGGGCGGCTGGAACAACAACGCACCGCTCTTGTAGCCGGCGGGGAACTTCCACTCGATGACCGGCGCTTCGCCCGAATCTCCCGGGTTCTTCCAGTAGACGTGCCAGCCCTTGGCGATCTTCATATGAAGCGCAAACCACGCGGTCGCACCGGGCTTGAGGGCAAGCTTCTCGCTGATCAGGCGTGCGTCGACGTTGAGCTTCGGCGCCGTCTTCGGCAGCGGTGTCGCCTGCGCGACAGCGCTTCCGCTGGATGCAACCAGGCTCCCGGCGAACAACAGCGCCGTGGCAACAATTCCCGAACTGAGGGCGGACAGAATCCGCATGGCACCCCGTCGTCTTGCGAATTGTGGAATATGTGCGGCGCAATGTGGCGGCCTCAAGGCCGCAGGCGCCCCGCGGACCCTCACTTTTGCGTTACATTCGCCCCGATTGCCCCTGCGACAGCGCGCATATTGCACCGGCCCCGCGCCGTCACTATCGTGATCGTCTAACGCGCATTTGACAAATGGACGACGGGAGAAGCGCCATGTCCGGGCTCGCCGCCTTCAACCTCATGCAATGGATCGAGGATCACCGCGAGATCCTCAAGCCGCCCGTGGGCAACGCCCAGATCTGGCAGGACAGCGACTTCATGGTCACCATCGTCGGCGGGCCGAACGAGCGGACCGACTTTCACGACGACCCGCAGGAAGAGTTCTTCTATCAGCTCAAGGGCAACATGACCCTTCGTATCATCGAGGACGGCCGCATCAAGGACGTCCCGATCAAGGAGGGCGATATCCTGCTGCTGCCGCCGCACACCCGTCATTCCCCGCAGCGCCCGGAAGACGGCAGCTACGGACTGGTGATCGAACGCGTGCGGCCGGACGGCAAGCGCGACGCATTCGAATGGTATTGCGAGAAGTGCGGCCACCGCATCCACCGCCGCGAAGTTCAGTTGGAATCGATCGTCGACGACCTGCCGCCCGTCTTCAACGACTATTACGCCAGCGAGGAATTGCGCACCTGCAGCAACTGCGGGTGGCTCGATCCCGGCAAGCGCCCCCCTGCCCCCGTCGACAGCCTGCCGGCGGTGACCATGGACGGAGGACACGTCCGATGACCGCACCCGTCATCGACATGCACAGCCACTTCTTTCCGGAAAGCTGGCCCGACCTGGACAAGATGTTCGGCGGCGACCCCTGGCCCTGGATCAAGCATACGGGGCCCGGCAAGGCGATGATCATGATCGGCGACACCGAATTCCGGCCGATCCACGACGCCTGCTGGAGCGTCGAACGCCGGCTGGAGGACATGGACCGGCACGGCCTCGACAAGCAGGTCATCTGCGCGACGCCGGTCCTGTTCGCCTATGCCCGACCGGCCGACCAGGCCGCGGACGTCGCGCGCATCTTCAACGACGCGACCCTGGAAATGTGCGGCCGGAGCGGCGGCCGTCTCCTGCCGCTTTGCCAGGTGCCCCTGCAGGACATCGACCGGTCCTGCGAGGTCCTGTCCGAAGCCATGAAAGCCGGTCATCTCGGTGTACAGATCGGCAATCATGTCGAGTTGACGCACCTGGACGACGAAGGCATCGTCACCTTCCTCCAGCATTGCGCCGACGAAGGCGCGGCCGTCCTGGTTCATCCCTGGGACATGATGGCGCGGGAGCGGATGCCCAACTACATGATGGGCTGGACCGTCGGCATGCCGGCCGAAACCCAGCTGGGCATCGTGTCGATGATCCTGGGCGGTGCCTTCGACCGGCTGCCCCGCTCCCTCCGCATCTGCTTCGCCCATGGCGGCGGCAGCTTCGCCTTCCTCCTGGGGCGGCTGGAAAATGCCTGGCATCACCGCGACATCGCCCGCGGGAAAAGCCAGCATCCGCCGTCGCACTATTGCGACCGGTTCATGGTCGACACGGCTGTCTTCAGCCACGAGGCGCTGGAACTGCTGGTCAAGGTGATGGGGACGGAGCGGATCCTGCTCGGCTCGGACTACCCTTTCCCGCTGGGTGAGATGGAGATCGGCAACCTGGTCCGGACCGCACCCTTCCTGGACGACATGGCAAAGTCGGCGATGCTCGGCGGCAACGCCGCGCGCTGGCTCGGCCTCGATGACGCGGCGGCCAGCCGCGCCGCGGAATGAGCGAGACCAACCAGGACCAGCGTACCTACTGGAACGACCGGGCGGCACGTACCTGGGTCGAGTGGCAGAAGAAGCTCGACGAGATGCTCGCCCCCTTCGGCGAGGCGGCGTTTGACGCGCTGGCGCCGAAGGCAGGGGAACACATCCTCGATGTCGGCTGCGGCACGGGGACGACAACCCTGAAGATCGCGGAGGCTGTCGGCTCCGGCGGTTCGGTCACGGGTCTCGACATTTCCCGCCCCATGCTGGGCCACGCCCAGGCCCGGGCCGCGGTGACGCCGGAATACAATATCGAGCTGATCGCCGGCGACGCCCAGACCCACCCGCTGCCGCCCGCGCGGTTCGACGCGGTCTTCTCCCGGTTCGGCGTCATGTTCTTCGAGGACCCTGCAGCCGCCTTCGCAAACCTTCTTCGCGCGGTGAAGCCGGGCGGCCGGCTCGCCTTCGTCGCCTGGCGGGACCCGCGGGACAATCCCTGGGCGACGGAGCCGACCCGTCTCGCGAGGGCGCACGTCGAAGTGCCGCCTCGCCCCGGACCGGACGATCCCGGTCAGTTCTCCTTTGCCGACCCGGAAAGGGTCGAACGGCTTCTCGCGGCTGGCGGCTGGATCGACACAACCCTCCAGCGGTTCGATATCGAGCACCGCTACGCGCCGGACGTGGAAACCGCCGTCGAGCGCGGCATGCGCATGGGACCCCACGCGGGCGCCCTGGCGGATGCAGCACCCGAGGTCCGGCAAGCCCTTGAGGGCGAACTTCGCGCATTGTTCGAGGAACGCGCGAAGAACGGAGAGATCAGCTACTCCTACAGCACCTGGATCGTGAGCGCGCGCCGCCCGGCGTGACAACTTGCACTTTCGTCCAATCGCCCAATAGACTAGGAATGACTGCGCTTTTCGGCTTTAGACCGAAGCCGTACCCAAGGGAGGTTATAAATGAGAGGACTTAAATCCGTCCTGCTGGCGGCTGTCGCCACCGGGATGATTGCGGGCACAGCACAGGCTCGCGAGATCAAGGTCGGCTGGGTGCTGCCGCGTTCCGGCGGCTCCGCCATCCTCGGCGATCTCATGTACAAGGGCGGCATGCTCTACTATGAGCAGCACAAGGCCGAACTCGGCGAAGACACCATCAAGTTCATCCTGCGCGATTCGAAGAACCCGGGCGGCGCCGTCGCCAAGGCCGCCGCACAGGAGTTGATCGCACGCGAGCGGGTCGACATCCTGACCGGCTTCGTCTTCTCGCCGAACGCCATGTCCGTCGCGCCGCTGTCGGCCAAGGCCAAGGTGCCGATGGTCATCATGAACGCCGGCACGTCCTTCATCACCAAGATGAGCCCCTACTATGCCCGCGTGTCCTTCACGATGTGGCAGTCGGGCTACATCATGGGCCAGTACGCGGCGAAGAAGCAGGGCTTCAAGACCGCCATCGTCGGCTACACCAACTACCCGCCGGGCAAGGACAGCGTCGCGGCCTTCAAGAAGGGCTTCGAGGCAGCCGGCGGCAAGGTCATCGACAGCATTCCGATGGGCGGCCCGGGCAGCGTTCCGGATTTCACGCCCTTCTTCCAGCGGGTGAAGGACAAGAAGCCGGACGCCTTCTACGTCTTCGTGCCGGGCGGCAACCATGTCGCGGCCGTCGGCAAGGCCTATAACGCCCTCGGCCTCAAGGCCGCCGGCGTGACCCTGGTCGGCCCGGGCGACCTGACGCAGGACACCATGCTGCATCAGATGGACCCGGCCATCGTCGGCCTGCGCACGGTCGGCCACTATTCCTCCGACCTTGAGAACGAGGCGAACAAGAAGTTCGTCGCGGCCTATCGCAAGGCCTACAACGCGGCGCCGGACTTCGTCGCGGTCGGCGGTTACGACGGCATGGCCGCAATCTTCCACGTCATCAAGACCGTCAAGGGCAAGATCACGGCGGATAAGGCCATCGCGGCGCTCAAGGGCTGGAAGTTCAACAGTCCGCGCGGCGAGATCATGATCGACCCGGTGACCCGTGACATCGTCCAGAACGAATATGTCTTCGAGGTCATTAAGGTCGGCAATCGCCTGGGCACCAAGACGCTCGACACCTTCCCGGCCGTCAAGGACCAGTGCAAGGAACTGAAGATCGGTCGGTGCAAGTAGGCTTCGCCCGACTGCCCATCCCGATGCATGTTGGCGCGGCGCCGGACAATCCCGGTGCCGCGCCGGTTGCATCATGAGCATGGGACGGAACCGAGAAGGGCCGCCAGCCTCCCGGGCTAGAGACGCAGTCGCCCGCGCCAGCCGTCGCCGTTCCGGCCTGCCCCGATGCTTCTAGCAGCTTGATCCATGGACGCTATTCTCAGCAGCGCGACGACGATCCTCATCTTCGGCCTCGCCTATGCGATGCTGTTGTTCATCATCTCCGTCGGTCTTTCGGTGACGATGGGCCTGATGGGTTTCGTGAACCTCGCCCACGGCTCCTTCGCTATGGTCGGCGGATACATCACGGTCGCGAGTGTGACGGACTGGGGGGTCCCCTTCATTCCGGCCCTCCTCGTCGCCTTCGTCCTCGTGGCGCTCATTTCCATCGTGCTCGAACGCGGGCTGTATCGATGGATGTACAAGCGGCCGGAGCTCGACCAGGTTCTGATGACGATCGGGATCGTCTTTGCCTCGGTCTGGGCCGTCACCGCGGTCTGGGGCCACGACCCGCTGACGATCTCCAATCCGGCATTCCTCAGCGGCAATATCGACCTCGGCCTCAAGAACGTGCCGACCTATCGCGCCTTCATGATCCTGGCGGGTGTGGCAATCGTCATCGCCCTCTTCGTCGGGCTTGAACGAACGCGAATCGGCGCGCAGATCCGAGCCGCCGTCGACAATCGCCGCATGGCCCAGTCGATCGGCATCGACGTCGACCGCCTGTTCCTCCTGACCTTCGCCCTGGGCAGCGGCATGGCAGCGCTTGGCGGTGGCCTGGGCGGACAGATCCTGGGCGGCGTCAAACCGACCTTCGCCTTCGAATATCTCGTGGTGTTCCTCATCGTCGTCGCGGTCGGCGGTCTCGGAAATATCCGGGGGACCTTCTTCGCGGCGCTGATCCTCGGAATCGTCGACTTCGCCGGGAAGTATCTCTGGCCGGAAGTCGGGAACTTCATCATCTACGCGATTACCATCGTGATCCTTCTCTGGCGGCCGCATGGCCTCTTCGGCAAGGCGTGAGGGGACGGCCATGACATCCGCAACCCTGTCGCCCGCCGCGGCGCACATCCTCCGCTCGCATCGCTTCCACTGGGCCGAGCTTCTGCCCTGGGTCATCGCGATCGCGCTCTACTTCATCTTCCCCGGCTATCGCGGGCTGACGACGCAGCTGCTCGTGATGATCCTCTTCGCGCTCTCGGTCGATCTCGTCGTCGGCTATGCGGGGATCGTGACCCTCGGGCATGCGGCCTTCTACGGTCTGGGCGCCTATATCGCAGCGCTCCTCGCCAAAATGGGCTGGGGAGAACCGGTCTCCCTGCTTGTGGTCGCCGCGGCCGGAGGGGCGCTCCTCGCCTACATATCGGGCTGGATCATTCTCCGGACGGAGGGGCTCACCCTCCTCATGCTGACAATGGCCGTCACCATCATGCTACATGAACTGGCGACGGAGCTCGACAGCGTCACGGGCGGCTTCGATGGAGTGAATTTTGAGCCAGGCAAGATGCTGGGATGGATCGAGTTCGACCCGATCTTCTATGAGACGAACTTTTTCTACGCCCTGATCTTTCTGTTCCTGGGCTTCGTGCTGATCCGCACCATCGTCTATTCGCCTTTCGGACGGTCGCTCGTCGGCATCCGGGAGAATGTGACCCGGATGCACGCCATCGGCACGCCGGTGTTGCAGCGGCAGGTGAGCGTCTACACGATCTCCGGCGCGATCGCGGCGGTCGCCGGCGCCCTCTTCGCCCAGGTCCAGGGCAACGTCACGCCGAACGTCTTCAGTTTCGAACTGTCCGGCGAGGTGCTGATCATGGTGATCCTGGGCGGCGTCGGGCGGCTCTACGGCGCCTTCATCGGCGCGGCCCTCTTCTTCCTGCTGCGCGATATCACCGAGCAGATCCTCGGCACGACCCTGCCCTGGTGGATGCTCGTCGTCGGCGTCGCGCTGATCGTGGTCGTCATGTTCGCGCGCGACGGCATCATCGGTATCGTGCTGAACCTCAGGGCCTGGATGAAGCGGAGGCGGGCATGACGGCGGTTCTGGAAACCCGCGCGCTGCACAAGAATTTCGGCGCACTGGAGGTCTCCCGCCATATCGACTTCGGTCTGAAGGCGGGTGCACGGCATGCCCTGATCGGCCCGAACGGCGCCGGCAAGACGACCTTCATCAATCTTCTGACGGGGCGCCTGTCGCCAAGCAGTGGCAAAGTGCTGCTGGATGGCAAGGACATTACCCATATGCCGCAGTACCGGCGGGTGAAGGCGGGCATTTCCCGCACCTTCCAGATCAACACGCTCTTCATGGGCCTGAGCGTGATCGAGAATGTCTATCTCGCGGTCGCGGAGCGCTTCGGCATCGCCCACCGGATGTTCCGGCCCGCCGGCTCCCGGCCCGAAGTCGTGCAGGAGGCGGAACGTCTGATCGAACTGGTCAAGCTGGAGGCCGAGGCCGCGCGCCCGGTGGGAGAGCTGCCCTACGGCCGGCAGCGCCTGGTCGAAATCGCCATCGCCCTCGCGCTCGAGCCCAAGGTGCTGCTGCTCGACGAACCGGCGGCCGGTGTTCCGTCGACCGAGAGCCACATCCTGCTCGACGCGATCGAGGGTCTGCCCAAGGATCTCGCCATTCTGATCATCGAACACGATATGGACGTGGTCTTTCGCTTCGCCGAGGAAATCACCGTCCTCGTGTCCGGCGCCGTCCTGACCACCGGCAAGCCGGAGGACATCGCCAACGATCCGGAAGTCCGGGCCGTCTATCTGGGGGAGGCCGCCCATGGCTGACGGTGCGATGCTGTCCCTTTCCGGCCTGCGCGCCGGATACGGTCCGACCGTCGTCATCGAGGGCGCCGAACTCTCCCTCGCGCCGGGCGAGAGCCTGAGCATCATCGGGCGCAACGGTGTCGGCAAGACGACCATGCTGGCGACCATCATGGGTCACACCACGATCCATGCCGGAACCATCCGCTTCGGCGGCAAGGACATCACG